>NZ_JBIIPN010000137.1:0-6860 GCF_044342615.1 Daejeonella sp.
AGATTTTCGTCTCCACTCAATTTAACAATTTGCCTCTCCTTGAAATCTACCAGATAAGGATAATCTGCTAAACACACATCGCATCCCAATTTGATTGAACCCTTGATGTAGAAATGCAGAATCATCATCGTCTCCTGCTTCTCTAAGTCAAGCGCAATATTCAGTTTACCACTCTTTACCAAAGAGTATTCAAACTCCTCGAAAAAAGAATCATTCACCTCGAATTCAAATTGATGAACCCCAAGCTTTAGTCCGGTAAACGGAATGCTATATTCGTTTAATAATTTCAAAGCACGCCAATTGAGCCTGCAAATTTAGAAAAAATTATTTAGTTGATCACTTTTTTTTAAAATGAATGCTAATGAATCTTCTATTTCATTAAAATTTCCTTTTGAAATGTTGCTTATTTTAATTTCTATATAGTCTAAGCCTTATCTAATGTGCTTAAAGCAAAATTATCATGGAAATTTTTTTTCTTAACAAATAATAGTGGAATTAAGGGAATTAGGGGTGCGGGATTCATTTTCTCCATAATAATGATAGATATGAGTGATCCTGCTGCAGCAATTCCAATCAAAATGCCAAAACCAAGTCGGAAGCTTACACTCGGATTAATCGTGATAGTCTTTACTTCTCCATTCTTTAAAGTTAATTCCTGCTTGTGGAGCATATTTTTATTAGCAACCGTTATAACATGTAGGCCACCAGGCAATAAGTATTCAATCCTGTCATTAAGATTGTCGATCTCTTGTAAATTATCCCCATCCCACATAACAAAGTATTTCAATCCCTTATTCCACATTTTTCCGCTTTTTGAAACCCTTACAATAATCTTCGCGCTACTTATTTCCATGTTAATCTTCGTACGATTTTATTAAAATAATATCAATTAGATTAAATAAATTAATCTAATATAAAATATTTTTATTTTATAAAAAGTCAAAAAATAGATCTTTTGAAATTTAATCTCTGTCTTTAGAGAATTTACTAAGTTTTAAGGGATTGGAGATAAGCTCTGCACTTTCCTTTCGTCTTTGAACGATATTGATGGCAGTAAATAGTGCTTCTCTGAACGAATTTGCAGAGGCTAGATTTTTTCCTGCGATATCGTATCCTGTACCGTGATCTGGGGATGTTCTTACCACTGGTAATCCGGCGGTATAATTAACCCCATTTTCAAAGGCTAATTGTTTGAATGGTATTAATCCCTGGTCGTGATACATGGCCAAAACCGCATCAAATTTAGTATAGGTATGAGCTGCAAAAAAACCATCTGCTGCATAGGGCCCGAAGGCGAAAATACCTTTTGCATTGGCCTCATTTATCGCCGGGATGATTGTTTCAAGCTCTTCATTTCCAATTAATCCGTTATCGCCAGCATGTGGGTTTAAGCCTAAAACCGCAATTTTTGGTTTTTGAACCCAGAAGTCTTTTTTAAGACTTTGGTTCATTAATTCCAATTTAGAAAGGATTTTTTCTTTGGTGATTTTCTCTGGGACTTCACTCACAGGGATATGCCCTGTAACTACTCCCACTCGAATATCTTCGCTTACCAAAAACATAAGTGAGTCGGGTGCATTTACCTTCGACTGAATATATTCGGTGTGACCAGCAAATTGAAAGCTTTCGCTCTGAATATTATGTTTATTGATTGGAGCTGTGACTAAAGCATCGGTTTTCCCAGCAATTAAATCATCTAAGGCTCTTTCAAGCGAGATAAAAGCATATTTTCCGCCAATTTCTGTTGCTTGCCCTAGTTCAATTTTTACATCTTCTTCCCAGCAGTTAATCATATTTGGACGCTTGTCATGTGCCTGATTAGCATCATTGATAACGTGAAATTGAAACTCATTGACATCCATGGTTTTACGATGGAAAGACGCAACTTTTGTGTGCCCATAAACAATGGGAGTACAATAATTCATAATTCGGGTATCTATTAGAGTCTTGATAATAACTTCTAAACCGATGCCATTTACATCACCAATTGATATTCCAATTTTAATTTTATCGCTCATTCCTGCTGAAAATCATTTATTGATGAAGCCTTTTTATTAAGGAATCAATAATTAGTGCAAAATAAAGAATTAATCTCGAAATAAAATTATTTGTGTTTGTGAGATTCATTTTAGCTTCTACCATCAAGCTTAATAATTTATGGATCAGGATTTTTCTGTAAATTGCGCCAAATAAGCCACAAATGAGTTTAGTTAAAGCTAAAAAGCATCTCGGACAACACTTTTTGACCGATAAAAATATCGCCGAAAAGATTGTTAATAGCCTCCAGCAGACTGATAAGTATAATCAAGTACTTGAGGTTGGTCCAGGAATGGGCATTCTTTCTGACTTTCTTTTGAGCAATAAAAATCTCGAAACTTTTTTAGTGGATATTGACACTGAATCTTTCGATTATCTCAATAAAAAATATCCAGAATTAGGAAGCAGACTCATTAATGCCGATTTTCTGCAAATGAACTTTAAGGAAATCTTTCCGGGCAAATTAGCCGTTATTGGGAATTTTCCTTACAATATTTCTTCCCAAATTTTGTTTAAAATATTGGACAATCGTGATCAGGTTTTGGAGGTGGTTGGAATGTTTCAAAAGGAGGTGGCGCAGCGATGTGCTGAAAAGCCGGGGAGCAAGGAATACGGAATTTTGAGTGTTTTTTTACAAGCTTTTTATAAGGTTGAATATCTTTTTACGGTTAAACCGGGAGTTTTTAATCCCCCGCCCAAAGTTAATTCAGCAGTTATTCGATTAACTAGAAATGAAGTCGAAAAGCTTGATTGTGATGAAAAATTATTCTGGCAGGTGGTGAAAGCAGGTTTTAATCAGCGAAGGAAAACGCTTAGAAATGCACTTTCTTCTGTTTTAAACAAAGATAGTATGGGCGATGATCCGCTGTTTGAATTAAGAGCAGAACGACTAAGTGTTGCTGATTTCGTAAATTTAACCAATTTAATCAGCCAAAAAAGGTAATTCTATCCCATGAACAAAAAGATACTCATAGCAGATCATTTGCATCCTCTTTTTAAGGAAGAGGCTGAAAAAATGGGTTTTGAATGCCATGATATGCCTTTGATTAGTCGCGAGGAGACCTTAGCCACTATTCATGAATATGCCATCATTGCCATTCGCACCAAATTTCAAATTGATGCGCAGCTGATTGATGCGGGAAAAAATTTAAAGATTATTGCTCGTGCAGGTGCCGGAATGGACAATGTGGATGAGAATTATGCTCATTCTAAGGGTATAAAATGTATTAATGCTCCCGAAGGCAATCGCGATGCGGTTGCAGAGCATGTTATTGGGATGCTACTTTCATTATTAAATAATCTAAGAACTGCAGATGCGGAAGTCCGCCAAGGTATTTGGGATCGAGAGGGGAACCGTGGATGGGAGCTTAAGGGCAAAACCTTAGCGATTATCGGTTATGGCAATAATGGGATGATGTTAGCTCGTAAATTATCTGGTTTTGAGTTAAAAATTATTGCCTACGATAAATATAAAACTGGTTTTTCGGATGCTTTTGCTCAGGAAGTAAGTATGGAGCAGGTGGTTAAGGAGGCCGATATTTTGAGTTTTCATATTCCATTAAACCGAGAAACACGCCAGCTTTTTAACGATGAATATTTGTTTCATTTTAAAAAGCCCATTGTACTGCTCAATGCTTCAAGGGGTGAGATAGTGAATACAAAAACTGTTTTAAAGGGTCTTGAAAGTGGGAAAATATATGCTGCAGGATTAGATGTTTTAGAGGTGGAGAAATTCCCTGCCTTAGCTGAACAGGAATGGTTTAAAGAGCTAGCAGAAAGCAAAAAAGTCTTGTTGAGTCCGCATATTGCTGGCTGGACACATGAGTCTTATCGAAAAATCTCGGAGGTGCTTGCACAAAAATTGCAGGCGCTTCTAAGCGAATTTTAGGATTTCTTTTTCTTGATAATTTCTAAGATATTGGGAATTTTCAATCCAGAAATTTGGAAATCTTGAGTCAAAAATATTATCTTCGTATTAATGCGAGCAAGACTATATTGGCCTAAGCCAACATAGTCTTGTTTGTTTTTATAGTCTAACCAAAAAAATTGTGAGATATGTCGGAAGTAACTTATTATACCCGTGAAGGATTAGAAAAGCTGAAAGAGGAGCTTCATTATTTGAAAACCGAGGGCCGTTCGCAAATATCTAAGGCTATTGCTGAGGCTAGAGATAAGGGTGATTTATCTGAAAATGCCGAATATGATGCAGCGAAGGAAGCTCAGGGACACCATGAGTCGAAAATATCGAAATTGACTAATGTTTTAGCCAATGCACGTTTAATTGATGAATCTAAACTGGATTCAACAAAGGTTCTTGCTTTGTCGATTGTTAAGATAAAAAATGTAAACAACGGTGCTACAATGACTTACCAGCTCGTTTCTGAATCGGAAGCTGATTTGAAATCTGGTAAAATATCTGTTAAATCACCAATTTCTCAGGGACTTTTAGGAAAAAGTGTAGGCGATAAGGTTGAGATTGTTGTCCCAGCAGGAAAAATTGAGTTTGAGATTATTGAAATTACGCGTTAAAAGCATTTTTTTCATCCAATAACATAGAAATTTATTATGGAGTCCATTTTCTCAAAAATTGTTGCTGGAGATATTCCTGCTCATAAAGTTGCCGAAACTATTGATTATTTGGCTTTTTTAGATATCAATCCATTAACTGAGGGGCATCTTTTGGTGATTCCCAAAAAGGAGGTTGATTATATTTTTGACTTGGATAGTGAAACCTATGTTGGTTTAATGATGTTTGCGCAGATTGTCGCTGAAGGTTTGAAGAAAGCGATTCCATGTGAACGTGTGGGCATGACCGTAATTGGATTGGAAGTTCCACATGCTCACATTCATCTCATCCCAATTAAAACTATGGACGACATGAATTTTAGTCGCCCGAAGCTTAAACTAAGCGAAGAAAAGCTAACTGAAATCGCAAACGCTATTCGCGTACATCTTTAAGCTATTTTTTGATTCTTTTTACATTGTCCTTAGCAAAGGCATCCCAACCCGTGTAGCTTTTATTATTTCCAGCACTAGTAATTTTCTGGAAGGAATGGCAAACTGCAACGGCCAGACCATCTGTCGCATCTAAAAATTCGGGTGTTTCTGTAAATTTTAGCAATGTTTTAAGCATCGCTGCAACCTGTTCTTTTGAGGAGTTACCATTTCCGGTAATAGATTGCTTGATTTTACGTGGGGAATATTCAAAAATGGGCAAGTTTCTTGATAATGCTGCTGCCATGGCAACACCTTGTGCGCGACCAAGTTTGAGCATTACTTGAATATTTTTGCCGTAAAAAGGTGCTTCAATAGAAAGGCAATCAGGTTGGTATTGGTCGATAAGTAGGACCGTTTTCTCAAAAATTTGCTTTAATTTTAATGGGTGATCATCCAGATGATTCATTTTTACTACGCCCATGCAGACTAAATCGACGGTATTTTTAACCTCTTTAACAATCCCATAGCCCATAACGCTTGTTCCAGGGTCAATTCCAAGGATAATCCGTTCTTTTGATTTTTCTTTTAACATGCACCGCAATATTAAGCAATTAGCTTCTTTTTTGTGATTTTGCTTTAAGCATTTTGAAAATAAAAAATTGCCTAGCTTTTTCTTAACATTGTATCAGCATGAAATCACAAACAAAAAAGATTTTAAGTGTAGGAATAAAGGTAAGCGTTCTTGTTTTGGCTTTCTGGTACATTTTTAAAAAACTTATTGATAACCAGAATATAAGCAATTTTCATTCGCTGATGGCTTTAATTTCGCTCCCTGAAGTCATTTTGGTGATGATTAGTGTCATTTTGCTGATGCTATTAAATTGGTTTTTAGAATCCCTAAAATGGAAATTTTTACTTAGAGATATTGAAAAAATAGATACATGGAAGGCTATTGAGTCTGTTTTTTGTGGCTTAACATGGGCAGTTTTTACTCCCAACCGAATTGGGGAGTATGGTGGGAGGGTATTTTTTCTATCCCCAAGGATGCGTATTAGGGGATTAGTTGCGATGGGTGTAGGCGCAATTGGTCAGATGGTAATAACCAATGTATTGGGATCTCTGGCTCTCCTATGGTTTTTTATAAATTTTATAAAGCTAAATTCCATCTTAATTTTTTCGTTGACTATTCTTATTCTTCTTTTTTGCAGCCTCATGCTTCTGTTTTATTTCAATATTCAATGGCTTTATGGACTCTTGATGAAAATTAATTTTCTGAAGCGTTACAGGAGGTTTCTAATCATTTTTTCAAAATATAAACATGCAGATATTGTTCAGATTTTGCTCTATTCTTTCTCGCGATATCTGATTTTTACGATTCAATATTTTTTAGTTATACATTTGTTAGTACCTGATATTCAGTTGTTTGATATGGCAATGGTCTTATTTATTTTCTATTTCATACAATCTGCACTCCCTTCCCTCGACCTTCTAGATATAGGTGTTAGAGCCAGTGTTGCCACCTATTTTTTTGCTTTTATCACCAATCAAGAAATAGCAATTATGGCAGCAATTGCTTGTGTTTGGTTAGTAAATCTAATTATTCCAGCTATTTTTGGTTCAGTTTTCGTGTTTAAACTTAATTTCTTTGGTCGTTCTACTCGCTAATATCTTCACATCTATTCTCACATTAATGTATGTGGGAATCTTACTTTATTTAAAAAATGGCTGGTCGAAAATTAAATCTTTTCAAGCAAAGGATGAGCCCTGCAAAACAACAGTAAGCGTTTTAATTGCTGCTAGGAATGAGGAAGAAAATATCAAAAAAACGATTGAGGATGTGTTGGCGCAGGACTACCCTTCGCATTTATTGCAATTAATTATTGTAG
>NZ_JBIIPN010000034.1:0-22186 GCF_044342615.1 Daejeonella sp.
AGGGAGATTATAGCGATAATGCTCCCAAAAAGCAGTATAAATATAGGGTAGTAGCTTATACCTCAGTTCTATAAATTTTCTATTTATATCTTCAAATTGCTTCCCAAAGCTCCAGGGTTCACGTTCAATGGTATCACCAGCCGAGTGTGCACGCATAAAGGGTGAAAAAACACCCATTTGTATCCATCGTGTGAATAGTTCACCATCTGGCTCTCCACTAAATCCGCCAATATCTGAGCCACAAAAGGAAATCCCGGAAATTGACAAACGTTGGCATTGAATAACGGCAATTTTAAGATGTTCCCATGTAGCTACATTATCACCGGTCCATACTGAGGAATAACGCTGAACCCCTGAAAAACCAGCTCTAGTGATAGTAAATGGTCTTTTATTTATTTGAAGCTTTCTTAAACCTTCATAAGTAGCACGTACCATTTGCATCCCATAAACATTATGAGCTTTACGATGCGATCCATGGAAACCGTCATAATTATGCCTTACATCAACAGGAAATGTACCAGATCCAAAGACGGCGGGTTCATTCATATCGTTCCATACCCCGGCAACCCCTATATCGAGGAGATCCTTAAACAAGTTCCCCCACCAGACTCTAACCTTAGGATTTGTAAAATCTGGGAATTGGCATCTTCCAGGCCAAACATGGCCTTCCATAAAATAATCATCGCAGCGTCTACAGAAATAATTATTCAATTTACCCTCCCTATAAACCGAATAATTTGGATCCACACGAATTCCAGGATCAATGATTACAACAGTTTTGAATCCGTCATCTGCTAATTCTTTTATCATTCTGGCGGGCTCAGGAAAATACTTTGTATTCCAAGTAAAGCAGCGGTAACCATCCATATAATCGATATCGAGATAAATTGAATCACAAGGGATTTTACGCTGCCGAAAGTTATGGGCTAGATCTTTTACCTTTTCTTCGGGATAATAGCTCCAGCGGCATTGGTGAAAGCCTAGCGTCCATTTTGCGGGCAATTGATGAGTTCCTGTGAGTGTATGGTATCGTTTTACTACATCCATCATATGCGGACCATGAATATAATAATACTGCATTTCACCACCATCAGACCAGAAGCTAACATCTTCTTGATCTTGATGTGCGAAATCAAAATGACTTTTAAAGGTATTATCAAAAAAAATACCGTAGCTGAAACCTTTATTTATACCTATGTAAAAGGGGATTGTACGATAGAGTGGATCTTGGTCTTTATCATAAGAATAGGCATCCGTATTCCAATTAACATATTTTTTGCCGATAAGATTAAAATCACTTGATTTATCTCCAAGTCCGAAAAAGCTTTCATTATCCTGGCATTTTTTAGTCGCGTAAACATAATATCCCCCGTAATCAATATTTTCTTCCCAATGCATTGGGATTCTATCCTCATTAATTATTTCGCCATGAGTATCTTCAAAAGAGATTAAAAAAGTTTTTTTATTAATTACACAGGCAACAGAATTTGTCTCTACCCGATAAGAGTCATCGAGCTCTTTGCACGAAAATCCGGAGCTATTGTGAACGGTATTGGATAAAGCATAAGAAAACTCATCTAAAAACACAGATCCTGGAGCGAGTCGCACTCTGATAATCTCATTACTAATTACCTTGATTTCAACTTCAGCTATACCATCAGTAAAGAAGAAACGATTTGAATCCTGTCTATATCCTATAACTGCTAAAAGATACCTTTTAACTATAGGTTCTAGACCCAGAATGGGATTATTTATATGTTGCAGCGCATCTTCTTGTTCATTAAAACCGAATGGCAAAGATGATAAACCCTCATTTTCTTCCATAATAAATCAATCATCGTTATTATAATGGCTCTTGAATTGAAACTGAGCACATTGGGAACAACAATCGAAAAGAGAATTTGCTTGCAGAAAAATCAATTTTATACAAAACCCATCAATTGCACAGAAATTTTAAAAAGAGAGGGCGTAGGCTATTAATAACAAAACCCGCTCCGAAATTTCGGAGCGGGTTTTACATTTTTTTTGGACAATAAATTATGTCCTGAATAATGAATGATTTATTAAATATTATTGGTTGAATGTAAAACCTACGTAATACATACCACCCATTTGTGGGTTACCAAAAGAGGTTACATAATATTTGTTCAATAAATCTTGAGCACCAATCTTAATCATTCCATTTACTGAAGGAATCTTTAAGTTAACCTGTGCATCCACTGTTCCGAATGAAGGAACCTCTCCTGAAGCAAAAGATGATGCCCAGTAGAATGTATCTTGCCAACGGTAAGTAACGTTCATACCCACGTTTTTAACGATATTACGATTACTAATACCAAGGTTATAACGTACTTTCGGAGTATTGAAATCATTTACATAAGTAACTGGAATATCACCGATCTGGTTGTAAGAAATATTACCATTAAGATTATATTTTCCAATTAAGTAATCAATTCCCAATGCAGCACCATAAGTAGTAACATTACCTTCAGCATTAACTGGCACACCAAACTTGGTGAATGAAGTACCACTTTGTTGGAATACTTCAACAGAAGTAATGAAATCACTGTAAGTATTAAAGTAACCATAAGCATCAAGTAAAAAATTACTACCTAATAAACCTTTGTAACCAATTTCATAAGCTTTTACGCTTTCAGGTCTTACGCCTTTAGCATCAAAAGTATAGGATTTTAAAAGGCTAGGATTTGCAGCACCTGCAGAAGCAGACGCTAAGAAATTACGGTAACTAACATCAGTAAATGGCTTATTCACTAATAAGTTATACTTTGTTAAGCTTGCAGGCAATCCACCAATTAAACGAGTTGAACCACCACCTACAGATAAATCAATGAATTGATTTTGTGTAGTTGGGTTACGGTAACCAGTTTGATAAGATACACGTATATTATTATTTGGTGCTACCGTGTAAACCCCTGAAATTCTTGGAGTAAAACGACCTTCAAAGTTTTGATTTTTATCATAACGACCTGAGAAGCTTAGCTTAAATGCATCGGCAATTTTCTTACCAACTTGAACAAAAGCTCCTACTTCGTCGATGTCAATTTCACGATTTAAATCATCAAAGATAGTACCACCAGAATTCAAATCATATCTTCTAAATGAAGCTCCAACTTGAAGTTCGAAAGCATCTTTCAATGCATTAGTGAAATTATACATACCCTCATAGTGGTAAAGGTTTGTTTTATCATTGAATTTTGCACCTAGACCAGTACTGATTGTGGTGTTCATAACTTGGTTCTTAGCAGCTTCAAACTGAGGCGTTCCAGGTAAGAATCTGCCTGCATCAGCAGCATTACGTGCAAATGCGTGAGCTTGAGCATCTGGTGCTCCAGAAGAACGTGCTCCAACATAATTACCAATATATTGTGGGAACCATGTGGTACTGACTTTAGAAGCCTCATTGATATAACTTCCAAGAATTGAGGAAATGTATGAATCTCCAGAACGCTCTTGAGTAGTATAACCACGAACCATAAAATCTTTACCTTTCAACTCAAGCTTATATTGACCGATGCTGAAATTACGTAAAGAATAACGATCTGAACCAGTATAAACAGATGTACCGGTACCCCAATTAGCTTGGAAGATAGCCTGTAAATTATCGTTGAATTTATAGTGTAATGAAGTTGAGGTTTTAATTGAACGTGTATCGTAATCAACTAAATCTTTCTCATTATAACCAGTACGAGAAACAGCCTGATCAGGAATTAATCCTGCTCTTAAACCAATATTAAACGGTAAAACATTTTGAATAGTTGGCCTTAATGCAGCAGGGAAATTTCCTAAAAATGCACCAATTTGAGCTTGAGTAGCATTTACTGGCAAACCAGCATCAATCATTCCGATAACATTCGAGATTGCACCACCAGTAGCAGCAGCAACACCAGCATTTGTAGCTGATTGTACCGAGTTAGCGATGTTACGCATATTCTGACTAACCTCATCACCATAAACGTTTACACCATCATAATTGGGATCTGTGCTTCTATTTCCAGCTTTAACAGTACGAGAAGTACGATCAAAATTCGAATTATTAGCTGCTTGCCAATCATCCGCTTCTAAGAAAGAGAAACTAGTTTTAAAGGCAAATTTATTCCATGCTTTAGCATATCTAATACCCATTTCTCTAAAAGGGGCAGAACCTTGCAAAGGATCATTTACGTGGTTGATACCATTTTTCAATGAAAAACTAACACCTTGAGTGGTGTAAGGATCTTTTGAGTTCATTAACATGGTTCCGTTGATACCACCAGCTCCGTATAGAGCAGATGAAGCACCTGGAAGAAGCTCCACATTATCAAGATCAAGCTCATTGATACCAATGATGTTACCTACGGAGAAGTTCAAACCAGGAGCCTGGTTATCCATTCCGTCGATGTACTGATTAAATCTAGTGTTTCCATTTGCATTGAACCCTCTAGTGTTAATCGACTTGAATGTTAAACTTTGTGCACTCATTTCAACACCCTTTAGGTTATTTAATGCATCATAGAAAGTAGGAGCAGCTGTTTCACGAATCGCAGCTAATCCGAAACGCTCAATTGATACTGGAGATTCCAATATTCTTTCAGGCGTACGAGAAGCGGCAACTACAACTTCTTGACCTAGAATCGATTGCGATTCCATTTTAATTTCTAGATTAGAAACAGAAGCAGAAATTACTTGCTCAATTGTTTTGTAACCGATGTAAGAAATTTCAATAGTAAATGGTACTTTTTCTGACGTACTTAAACTGAATTTACCTTCAGAATTAGTAGAAGTTCCAATTGTTTTGCCTTTCACTTTGATGGCAACGCCTGGCAGTGTTTCATTAGTTAATTTATCAGTAACGACACCAGAAATGCTTGTAGTTTGAGCAAAACCAATGTTCATTGTGCCAATAATTAACAATAAAATACAGGCTAAACGAGTAAATGTTTTATTCATAGTTCTCGGTTTTAATATGGTTGTTTTTTAAAATATTAAATAAAACTAATGCAATAATTCTACTCAAACAAACCAATTTATTATTTTTTTATGCATGCATAGTAAAAACATGCCATTAGATATAAAAAAACGAAATATTTAACCAAAAGTTAAATTTTACGAAAACATAATATTTTGAAATACTTAGTATTTTTAAGCATATTTAAGGCATAATTAAATTTTATGAAGATAGTTAAAGCGGTCTTATCCGGACTTTTTGCATTTGCATTGATCTTAGTTTTAAATACAAAATTTGGAGACATACCCCCACTCGCTAAATTTTTAGATCCTTTTCAAGGATTTTGGATGAATGCTGAGGCGAAACAACAAAATCCGGAGCTCGACCTTAATATTGAAGGTTTAAAAGCTCCTGTTCAGATACACTTCGATGATCAGATGATTCCACATATTTTTGCGGAGAATAATCATGACTTATATTTCGCTCAAGGATACATTACTGCGAAAGACAGATTGTGGCAGATGGATTTTCAAACTCGTTTTGCTTCGGGAAGATTATCCGAAGTTGTAGGTCCTAAAGCCCTTGAGCTTGACCGGTACCAACGGAGAATGGGAATGACTTTTGGTGCAGAGAATATGGTTAAGGTCATGATGGAGGATCCAGAAATTAAAGAAACTATTGATGCTTACACTGCTGGAGTGAATGCTTATATCCATTCTCTTAGTCCCGGCGACTACCCACTAGAATTTAAATTATTGAATTATGCTCCAGAAGATTGGACACCTTTAAATTCTGCTTTACTGTTGAAATTAATGTCGGCGACCCTTGCAGGTGGATCCAACGAATTTTACATGAATAATATTCTAAATAAATTCGGCCCTGAAATAACAAAAAACTTGTTTCCTGATTATCCATATCGAGAAGATCCTATCATTCCGGTAGGTACTAAATGGGATTTTGACCCTATAAAAACCCCTCAAACACCAAAATTAAACCTCTCTGATAAAACGGCATACACGATTAAAACCCGAGAAATTGAAGAAGGAATAGGAAGTAATAACTGGGCAGTGGCTGGCGAAAAATCAGCAAGTGGTTTTCCAATTCTTGCTAATGACCCGCATCTTGATCTCACCCTACCTTCAATCTGGTATCAAATTCAATTGGCCTCTTCTGATATGAATTCATGCGGAGTTTCTATTCCCGGTGCCCCTGGAATTATCATCGGATTTAATCAAAACGTGGCTTGGGGAGTAACCAATGTTGGTGCTGATGTTTTAGATTGGTATAATATTAAATTTAAGGATGAATCTAAAAAAGAATATTGGTACAATAATCAGTGGAATCCAGTAAAGCTTAGAATAGAAACGATTCAAGTAAATGGAGGACAAACCTTAACAGATACCGTACTTTATACTCATCATGGCCCGATAGTTTATACTAGTGAGCAGCGCCCAAACAATTTCTCAAAAATAAACAATATCCCTACAGGGCATGCTTTAAGATGGGTGGCACATGATGGCTCAAACGATACCCGTACTTTTTTCATGCTGAATAGAGCGAAAAATTACACGGACTACCGTAAAGCCCTAACCTATTATTCGGCGCCAGCTCAAAATTTTATTTTCGCCAGTGTTGATAACGATATAGCCATTACTCCGAACGGTTATTTACCACTTAAATGGAGCGGACAAGGTAAATTTTTATTGGATGGGACAGATCCAGCGAACGATTGGCAAGGTAGAATCCCGGCAGAACATAATCCTACGGTAAAGAATCCTGATAGAAAATTTGTTAGTTCGGCGAATCAGTTTCCGAACGACCCAAGCTATCCTTATTATATTAATTGGGAATATGCTGGCTATGAGCGTTCACACAGAATTAACAAGCGATTATCTGTGATGACACAGGCTAACGTAGATAGTTTACAAAATTTGCAGAATGATAATTATAGCATTCTTGCAGAAAACATTTTACCAACCCTTTTAAATCTTGTAGATACTAAAGGTTTAAAAGATGTAGAGAAAGAAGGATTCAACATCGTTAGCAAATGGAATAAACATTTTGATGCT
The DNA here is from genome assembly GCF_044342615.1 of Daejeonella sp. GTDB lineage: Bacteria > Bacteroidota > Bacteroidia > Sphingobacteriales > Sphingobacteriaceae > Daejeonella. The sequence continues at coordinate 7,015 of NZ_JBIIPN010000034.1, forward strand.
GATGAAATTGGTGCTAGCATTTTTGAATTATGGCATAAAAATCTGGGAGTTCAAATTTGGCAAGATGAATTTGACGATCCTAAAGCTCCTATGAGATTCCCTTCACGTGACAGAAGCGTTGAATTACTTTTAAATGAACCTAATTCAGTTTGGTACGACAATGTAAAAACCGCTAAGAAAGAAACTCGAGAAGACCTTGTAAATGCATCATTCAAATTCGCTATTGATAGTTTGAAACGTAAATATGGATCCCTTGATAAAGACTGGGCTTGGGGGAATTTAAAGAGCACCAATGTGCCGCATCTGGCTAAAATTGCAGGCTTTGGATCTAAAAACTTGTACAATGGAGGCTCCAAGACTTCAGTAAATGCGGTAAGTGAAACTAATGGCCCATCTTGGAGGATGATTGTAGCATTAGGTAAAGATGTAAAGGCCTATGGTGTTTTTCCAGGTGGGGAATCAGGGAATCCTGGAAGCCATTATTATGACAATATGGTTGATACCTGGTCGGATGGAAAATTAAACGAATTGCTTTTCTTGAAGGCTAAAAATGAGTCGTCGAAACGCATTATTTCAACGTGGAAACTGAATAAAAAATAAAATTAACGGCCAAATAGGCTTCACAAAAATATTTACACTTATGTTATTCCTTTTAATCGCAATAGTTTCTCTGATTTTACAATTGTTTTTACCCTGGTGGATTATTGCACCGGTTGCTTTTAGCTTAGCAGCATGGAATGCTCATTCGGCTAAAAATGCCTTTATTTCTGGTTTTTTGGCCATTTTTGTGATATGGATTATTGCAGGCCTGGTACATACCATTCCAAATGAAAACATTTTAGCAAATCGAGTTGCGAACATGCTAACATTGCCAAGTAGTTCACTAAGTTGGTTAATTGTGTTGGTTATTAGTGGTGTGATTGGTGGACTGGCAGCTGGATTTTCTGCTCTTGCAGGCCTTTATGCCAAGGAAGCTATTTCACATCGAAAGACTAATAAATAAGGTATCAATTTAGGTTTACAAGACCATTTTCAAGCACATTGAAAAAGGTTTTGTATCTTTGTATGTGGAATTTATAGATAGTCGTCTACTTTTTTCTGTTTCTGATCATCAAACATTCGAATCCCTATCTCTTGAAATTTTCAATTATCAGGTTCAGAATAATGAAGTTTATGGTCGTTTTGTAGCTAATCTCGGGATTGATATTCAAAGCATCCAGGAACATAAAAATATCCCTTATTTACCCATTGAATTTTTTAAAAGCCAGAAGATTATTAGTGGTAAATCTCCAGCTGAAGCCATTTTTACTAGCTCAGGCACAAGCGGGATGGTCCAAAGTCAACATTTAGTTACAGATGTTTCCGTTTACGTTGACAGTTATCGCAAGGCATTCCAATTATTTTATGGAGATATCAAGGAATATGCACTTTTAGCATTGCTTCCATCCTACCAAGAACGAGAGGGCTCATCTTTGATTTACATGATTGACGATTTAATCGGACAAAGTAATCAAGAAAAAAGCGGTTATTTCCTTTATGACCATGAATCCTTAAAAAATACAATGGAGGATCTCCAAAAGAATAAAATACCAACAATTTTAATTGGTGTAACTTATGCCTTATTGGATTTTGTAGAGAAGCATCAAATTAATTTTCCAGAACTAACAGTTATGGAAACAGGAGGCATGAAGGGGAAGAGAAAAGAAATATTAAGAGCAGAATTACATAAAATACTATGCAATGGATTTGGAGTAAATTCTATCCATTCAGAATATGGCATGACCGAGCTATTATCGCAAGCCTATTCGAAAGGCAATGGTATATTTTATTGTCCACCTTGGATGAAAGTAACAGTTAGAGACACCAACGACCCATTAAGTCTGCTAGGTCATGAACAAACTGGCGGAATAAATATCACCGATTTTGCCAATATTAATTCCTGTTCATTTATTGCCACACAAGACCTTGGTAAAACCTATCACAATAGCAGCTTTGAGATTTTAGGAAGATTTGACAATAGCGATATTAGAGGATGCAACTTATTGGTTCAGAGCTAGATATGTCAATTAATTATAAAATAAGATAATTAATTTCTTTTTAGTTAATATCGCGTTTGCTCACTAAAAAAGGGAGCAGAAAACCACTCCCCATTTTATACTCTAAAATATATCAATTACATACCTAAAGTCCAGCCAGCGCGATATTTTCTCTTCACGAATTGGTTAGCATCATCAAAGTTTGTAATTTTCATATTTGGACCATCCCACAATAATTTTTTATATCTACCAGGGTAGGTAAATCCATTGCCTGAGGCATTTGCTTTACGGATATCGAATCCACGAATAGCAAGGTTACCCATTAACAAAGCTTCCGTTAGAGGACCTGCGACTGAGAAGTCGGAGCTCACTTCCATTTTTCCATATCCAGCAATTGCTGCATCTACCCATTGCGTATAATGACCTGCTTCTTGTCCCGGAACCCGAGCAAGAGTTTCAGGAACATTCACTTCTTGATTTCTGGATAGCGGCAATAATCTAGCATTTTTACCATAGGTATCGCAAAGCATTTTGCCTTTAGTACCGATGAATAAAACCCCATTTCCACCGTCACCAAAAATTTCATCCGGACCAAGTTCTTGAGGGCGTTCTGGTTGAATTCCACCATCCATCCAATGCAATTTCACTTGAGCATTATTTTGTTTTTCCGAGTTAAAGGTCATGATTACATGAGAAGAAGGAGGGCAACTTTCTGGGAAGTATCCACGTTTAAAGGAATCGACGTAAACACTGCCCACACTACATTCCACGTCGGTAGGATAATTTAATCCCAAAACCCTAAAAGGTGCATCAGCTAAGTGACAACCCATATCGCCGAGGGCTCCAGTTCCATAATCCCACCATCCACGCCAGTTGAAAGGAACTAATTTATCTACATAATCAATTTGAGGTGCTGTTCCAAGCCATAAATCCCAATCTAACTGCTTTGGAATTGCTGCTTTATTTGCAGACCAGGGAATACCTTGAGGCCAAACAGGTCGGTCGGTCCAGCAATAAACAGTATGTACATCACCAATAATGCCGGCATTGTACCATTCCATTAATTTGCGAGCACCATCAGTGGATGAACCTTGATTACCCATTTGGGTTACCACTTTATATCTTTTTGCCGCTTCTGTCAGAATTCGAGCCTCATAAATATCATGAGTAAGCGGTTTTTGAACGTAAACATGCTTTTTAAGCTGCATAGCAGATAGGGTAATGATAGCATGATTATGATCAGGAGTAGAGACAGAAACAGCGTCGAAATTCTTTGATTCCTTATCCATCATCTCGCGCCAATCTTTGTAAAATTTAGCTTTAGGGAATCTCTTTACGGAGTTTGCAGCACGGCGATCGTCAACATCGCATAAAAAGCCAACCTCAGCTTTACCACCGCTAACAAAGCCTGTAAGATCACTTTCCCCTTTTCCGCCGGCACCAACACCAGCAACAATTAATCGATCGCTCGGAGCGATGAAGCCCTTCCCACCCAATACATGGCGAGGTACAATCATAAAACCTGCTGCAGCAAGAGATGCTGTTTTAACAAAATCCCTTCTTGAATTAGTATTCTCTTTCATAAAATATTTATTGAAAAAATTATTTATTAAGCATTTGCCCAAGCACGATCACCCTTTTTATAGGGAACATCGCCATCAAAACTACCAGGTGTTTCAATATATCGTAAGGCTTTAGTTGATCCGATTTCAGAAGTAAAAAATCCGAGAAGTGTCAATTCCTTCATCATTCTAAAATAATGAGGAGGGTCCTCCGGTTTTTTAGTCTCAGTGTATGCTTTTTGCACGGCATCAAGTGCTGTTAATACAGTCTTACGCTCCTGAGCACTACTATCCATGAAAGATTTTCCAGATTTAGACTTGATTTCACTTTCGAGCGACTTAATTCCATCTTGAAAAATTAGTTGATGCTCTTTGGTATAGCAATCTTTCACCATGATATCCATAAAGAGACCCACTTGCGCCTCTTTTGCCCCAGGAGTGCTTGTTTTTGGTAAGATAGTCTCCCCTATTTCATTTAGCAAGTCGACTGTTTTTTGGTCGAAAAATACTAGCTTTTGCGCCGGACTCGAGCTACATCCAAACTCAAGAAAAAGACTTGACCCGATGATAGTCCCACCTAAAATCCAGCTAACTTGCGATATTGCTTCTCTTCTATTCATTTTATCTGAATTAAATATTTCCTTTTTTCAACTCTGTAACAGCATGATCTACTGCGCGGGCAGTTAAAGCCATGTAGGTTAAAGATGGGTTCTGGCAAGCTGCAGAGGTCATTGCTGCCCCATCAGTTACATATACGTTAGTGGCATCCCAAACCTGATTAAACTTATTAAGTACTGAAGTTTTTGGATCATGCCCCATACGTGCGGTACCCATTTCATGGATTCCCATGCCTAGGGTATAGCCCGAATCGAATGTTTTTACGTCTTTAAGACCGGCATTTTCCAGCATTTCCTGACCATCAGCCATCATGTCTTTACGCATATTGAGCTCATTTTGCTTGATTTCGGCATCAATGGAGAGGACATTTAATCCCCATTTATCTTTTTTAGTCTTATCAAGCGTCACTTTATTTTCATGATATGGTAGCGTTTCACCGAAGGCGGTAATACCCATGGTCCATGATCCTGGTTCACAAAGTGCATCTTTAAAGTCGCCACCAATACTCAATTCGGCAACATTACGTCCCCAGCCTTCGCGTCCAGCGCCACCTTGATAACCAAATCCACGAAGATAATCGCGCTTTTCGTTGCCTAGATTTCTGAAACGAGGGATATAAATTCCGTTAGGACGGCGACCGAATACATATTTGTCCTCAAAGCCTTCCATTCTGCCAGATGCACCTAGACGGAAATGATGATCCATTAAATTATGACCTAGTTCACCACTGCTACTACCTAAACCACCATCCCAAACATCGGTAGCTGAATTCATTAAAATCCAGGTAGAATTTAGTGCTGATGCATTTAAAAAGATAACTTTTGCAAAATATTCGTAAGTCTGATTAGTTTCAGCATCCAATACTTCCACTCCAGTAGCTTTTTTGGTGTCCTTATCGTACAATATTTTAGTAACGATAGAAAATGGGCGTAAGGTTAGATTTCCAGTTGCCACTGCGGCAGGAAGAGTTGAAGATTGCGTGCTAAAATATCCCCCAAAAGGGCAACCTAGCCAACATTTATTACGGTATTGGCAATTTGTACGACCTTGAATTGCCTTGGTTAAGTTAGCCACCCTTCCAATAAGCATGTGTCTATTTTCCTTATAATGCTCTTTAATACGCGCTGAAACAACCTTTTCAACCACATTCATTTCCATTGGAGGAAGAAAATCACCATCAGGAAGCTGTGCTAAACCATCTTTAGAACCACTAATTCCTGCGAAGCGTTCTACATAGCCGTACCATTTTTCGAGGTCTTTATAACGGATAGGCCAATCTACTGCAATACCTTCTTTGGCGTTCGCTTCAAAGTCCATTTCGCTAAGGCGATAACTTTGACGCCCCCACATTAAAGATCGTCCACCCACCTGATAGCCTCTGTACCAATCAAAACGCTTTACTTCAGTATAAGGATTCTCCTTTTCATTTGCCCAGAAGTCGAGGTTTTTCTCATTAAGGGCATAATCCCGCTTTAAAACTGGATAATTTTCAATCATCTCTTGGGTGCGACCGCCTCTATGAGGGAATTCCCAAGGATTTTTGGTTGCGCTTGCATAATCTTTAACATGTTCGATGTTTCTTCCACGCTCGAGCATTATTGTTTTCAATCCTTTTTCGGTTAATTCTTTGGCAGCCCAGCCACCACTAATTCCTGAACCGATTACAATTGCATCATACTTATTCTCAGCCATATTTTTTATTTACAATTTCAATTCTTTTAAATATCACAAATACTAATTGCAGCCCTTAAAGATTCTGCCTTATCCGCATGAAGCGGAATAAACTCTTGGGCCACATAGCCCTTAAAACCCGTGGAGTGAATGACTTTCATTATTGCTTGATAATTTAGTTCCTGCGTATCATCAATTTCATTTCTCCCAGGTACGCCCGCTGTATGATAATGAGCAATAAATTCATGATTCTCTTGAATTGTTCTTATCACATCACCCTCATCAACCTGCATATGATAAATATCGTATAATAGTTTGAAATTTGGCGAATCAATCTTTTTTGCCAAATCAACACCCCATTTAGTCCGATCGCACTGATAATCAGGATGATCTATTTTACTGTTAAGCAATTCCATTACTATGCATACATTGTATTTTTCGGCGAGATGCATAATTTGCGATAAACCTTCGGCACAATTATTAAGACCCCTTTCATCATCCAAACCATTTCTATTGCCGCTAAAACAAATTAAATTAGAATATCCTGCTTTAGCAACTTGCGGGATCATATCGAGATAATTCTTAACAAGAGTAGGATGAAATGATTTATTGTTCCAACCCTCTTCGAGACTTATTTCTGCGCCATTACACATGGTCGATTCGAGTCCATATTTTTTTAAGATTGGCCAATCTTTTGGTCCGACGAGATCAATACCTGTAAGACCAATTTCTTTAGCCAAAAGGCAAAGTTCCTCTAAGCTTAAAAAATCAAAACACCATCTGCAAACAGAGTGGTTGATATTACCTTTAAGAGTTTGAGAAAATTTATTCATGGTAAAAAGAAAGTGAAAAGCAGCGTTTTTACTGCTTTTCACTAAAAATCATATGATCGCTATTGCGATGAAATTAATCAACAGATTAATGAGATACTGCATCACTTTGTCTTTGCGCCTCTTCTTCTTTTTGGCTAAAAGTGATCACAAATATGATGGCTACTGCTGCAGCGATACCGGCCGCCACCAACCAAATTTTCTCCCAATCATGGCTTGTATCAGAAATCTTATAAGCATCGCTTACTAAACCTGCAACCCAGAAGCCAATGAGCATCCCCACCCCATAAGTAGCTAGGGCAATAAGACCTTGAGCTGAGCTTTTATATTTTTCGCCGGCCTTTGAGTTAGTATAGATTTGTCCAGAAACGAAGAAGAAATCATAACAAATACCATGTAAAGCGATACCAATAATTAATAAAGATGCCAGTTCATTTGCATTACCGTAGGCGAAGAAAACATAGCGTAGAGCCCATGCAATCATACCAACTAGAATTGTTTTCTTGAAGCCAAACTTTGTAAAGAAAACAGGTAATAATAAAAGGAATAACACCTCCGAAATCTGTCCGATAGTCATTTTCCCTGTCGGATTTTCCATACCTAGTTCAGATAAGAAAAGGTTGGCATTTTGATAATAAAATGCAAGAGGAATACAGATTAAAATAGATGAGATGAAAAAGATTAAAAAGTTTTTATTCTTCAATAATTTTAGAGCGTCGAGGCCTAAAATATCAGACATAGTAACCTTCTCGCCTTTTGCGGCAGAGGGAGGAGTTTGAGGAAGAGTAAAACTAAAGAAACCTAAAATAGCAGAAGCAATAGCGGCCATTAAAAAAGTATTTTTAAGGAGGCCATCACTTACGCCTTGTGGTGAGTCCCAGTGAAATAAGAAACTTATGCATAAACCGGCAACAATCCAACCGATAGTCCCCCAGATACGAATGGAAGAAAATTCCTGCTCAGGGTTTTTCATTTGATTAAAAGATACCGAATTAACAAGAGCCAAGGTTGGCATGAACATGATCATGTAGGTAAAAACATAAGGGTAAAAACCTGCAAAATCAGTCGCATTGTACATTTGGAACATCAATAATGCTCCAATAAGGTGTAGAAAACCAAGTATTTTCTCAGCATTAAAAAACCTATCGGCAATAAGTCCGATGATAAATGGCGCAATAATAGCTCCGAAAGATTGAGTAGAAAATACTGCGGCGCTTTGAGCACCATCAGCGGCAAGATTTTTTCCTAAAAAAGTACCAAGAGTAACAAACCAAGAGCCCCAGATAAAAAATTCTAGGAACATCATGAAGGATAATTTAATTCGTTTTGTTGGGGTCATAATTAATTTTTATTTAGTTTATTTTCAACGGTAAAAACGGAAAAAGAATGAAATGAATTGATAAAGAGCCAATTATCGAATTATGACCATTAAAAGTGAACATTTTAACAATCATAAACATAATTCTTCCAAAACAATTACACATCCATCAATTTCTATTTTTTGTTTAAAATAAATGTATATTTTTATTTTTAATATTCATACTCAATAATAATTCATTGTTAAATTTTTTAAATCCTATTTTGTTAAAATCCGTGAAAAATATCAAAATTATTTGTTTTCAATTAGCTCAGGGCTGGAATTAAAGAAAAATTAAAAATTTTAAGATTAAAACAATCAATATAAAATGAAGCGTACAGCAAAATTAATTCCTGCATTTATTATTATGATATCCTTATTTGCCTTCAATAATTGGAAGCAAATTGTAAAGCCAAGAGTTTTGGTTTTCAGTAAAACGGCTGGTTACCGACATGGATCAATCCAGGAGGGAAAGCTTGCACTGATAAAATTGGGAAATGAAAATGGTTTTGTGGTTGACACTACGGAGAATGAAAATTACTTCAATGAAGATTCATTGAAAAAATATTCGGCGGTAATTTTCTTAAGTACAACAGGCAATGTTTTGAATAGTCCGCAGCAAATTAGCTTCGAGCGTTACATTCAAGCTGGCGGTGGCTATGTTGGAATTCATGCGGCGGCGGATACTGAATATGACTGGCCTTGGTATGGAAAATTAGCAGGCGGCTATTTTGTTAGTCACCCGAAAATTCAAGACGCTACACTTAATATACGAAATAAAAATCATATTTCCACTAAACATTTGCCAGAAAATTGGATTCGAAAGGATGAGTGGTATAATTATAAGGACTTGAACAAGGACGTTCAAGTCTTAATTAATTTAGATGAAAAGAGTTATAAAGGTGGTGAAAATGGAGAAAATCATCCCATATCATGGTTTCATGAATTTGACGGCGGACGAGCATTTTATACAGGTTTAGGCCATACCAATGAATCCTATACTGAATTGAATTTTCTCAAGCATGTTTTAGGTGGAATTCAATATGCGATTGGAACGAATAAAAAGCTAGATTATTCAAAAGCAAAGACGGCGAGAGTGCCAGAAGAAGACCGCCTTGTAAAAACGGTTTTAACCATGGGGACATTATTTGAACCTACAGAAATGGCTATTCTCCCAAATTTGGACATTTTATTGGTGCAGCGTCGTGGGGAAGTGATGCTTTACAAAGCGAACACAAATAGCATTAGTCAGGTAGCAGAATTAAAAACCTATTCGCAAACATCTATTAAAGGAGTAAATGCAGAAGAAGGAGTTTTAGGCTTGGCAGCAGATCCAAATTTCAAGGAAAATAATTTTGTATATATTTATTATAGTCCACTAGATACGGCAGTCAACCGACTTTCACGATTCAAATTTGCAAATGATAAGTTAGACCTTTCATCCGAAAAGGTGATTTTAGATGTAAAATCGCAGCGTGAAATTTGCTGCCATACTGGAGGGTCAATTGCCTTTGGCCCTGATGGATTACTTTATGTTTCATCGGGTGATAATACAACGCCTTTTGATGTTCCAAATGAAAAATTTGTGAACAAGGGTTACGGACCAATGGATAATAGACCAGGGCTCGAGCAATATGATGGAGGAAGATCTTCGGGGAACACCAATGATTTGCGAGGCAAAATTCTAAGAATTAGGCTTAAAGAAGATGGAAGCTATGAAATTCCAAATGGAAATTTATTTCCACCCAACACCTCTGGTACGCGACCAGAGATTTACGTTATGGGAAACCGTAACCCCTATCGCATCTCGATTGACAATAAAACAGGATTTTTATATTGGGGCGAAGTTGGTCCAGACGCCAACGCTGATAGTCCAGAGCGTGGCCCCAGAGGCTATGACGAATTAAACCAGGCAAGGAAAGCAGGTTTCTTTGGTTGGCCTTATTTTGTGGGGAATAATTATCCATATCGAGCATACGATTATAAAACAGGCGTTTCTGGAGAGGCTTTTGATCCTAAGAATCCGATAAACAATTCACCGAACAATACTGGATTGAAGAATCTTCCACCAGTTCAGCCGGCATTTATTTGGTATCCATATGGTATTTCAAAGGAGTTCCCACAATTAGGCACAGGAGGTCGTACCGCGATGGCAGGACCAGTTTATCATAACGAAACATATCCTAAAGAGACCAGATATCCAGACTATTTCAATGGAAAATTATTTTTTTATGACTGGATAAGAAATTGGATTAAGGCAGTGAGTATGAAAGAAAATGGAGACTATGATAACATGGAAAGTTTTATGCCATCCACATCATTTGCTGCCCCAGTAGATATGGAGGTTGGTCCCGATGGTCGCCTTTACATCCTAGAATATGGGAAAGGATGGTTTTCAAAAAATGCTGATGCCAGCATTTCTCGCATCGATTATATTGCTGGTAATCGTCCGCCAAAAATCAAAAAGTTTAGTGTAAAAAATAGCAGTGGATTAATCCCATTCAAATTAGAAGCAAAAGTTGAGGCAATAGATACAGACGGAGATGCGCTAAGCTATTTATGGGATTTAGGAAATGGCATTAAAAAAGCCACTTCAGTGCCATCTATTGAGCATATTTATACAAAAGCGGGCGAGCATCAGGTAAGTGTTCAAGTGATAGATAAGCACAAGTCAAGCATTCAGAGCAATAAAATCGAAATAGTAGCAGGAAATGCTAGTCCGAAGCTTAACATAAAACTAGCAGGCAACCGTAGCTTTTATTTTACTGGCAAAGCGATTGAATATCAGGTAATGGTAAGTGATGAAGGAGCAGTAGTTAATAAAAATACTGTTTATGTAGCGAATAGTTATAATAAAGGAACCGACTTAGCGGGATCATCCATGGGCCATCAAGTTTATTCTGAAACGCAGGCTGGTCAGGCTTTAATGTTAAAATCAGATTGTCAGGCATGCCATCAAATGGATAAGAAATCTGTTGGACCATCATTCAAGCAGGTTTCTGCAAAATACCAGAAAGACCCAAATGCATCGAGTTATTTAGCAACAAAAATTATTAATGGAGGTAGTGGTGTTTGGGGTCCGGTGGCTATGTCGGCGCATCCAACAATTAGCGAATCTGATTCTAAAAAAATTGCGCAATGGGTATTATCACTAGAAAATGCAGCTATTCCGAAGGCATCTCTTCCTATGTTAGGGAAAATTATTCCGGAGCCCACAAAAGATGAAGAAGAGTCTAAAAATTTCAATTTATTTGCAAGTTATACCGACCAAGGAGCATTTGGATTAAAACCATTAACTAGCACAGCATCAGTACTTTTGCGCAGCAATAAAATTAATGCTCGGGAACTTGTAGATAGAAAAAATATAGCATTAAAAGATTCTACAAACAGTGGATTTTTGGTTTATCCTGAAAATAATGGATGGATAAAAATGAAGCAAATTGACTTAACAGGCATTAACGCTGTTGAATTATCTAATATTTCTTCGGGGCAACCAGGAAATTACAGCATTGAATTACGATTAGACTCCGAGAAGGGCCTTTTAATTGGGAAAGGTGCATTCATAGATAATGGATTAGCAAATTCACAAAGAAATTTATTGCTTGCACTTAAACCTGTGATTGATAAGAAATTACATACAATTTATGTGCACATCATTGCAGATCCTAAAAACTCAAAAAAGAGGCCATTATTGAGAAGTTTAGCTTTTATACCTACAAAATAAAATAGATAGCGATGCTGAAAAATTCTCAAAAAATGCCTTTAGGGAATTTTAATTGCGCCAGTGGTTTATTATATTGAGCCAAGATTTAAAGGGATTAATTAGATGTTTAAAAAAAATATTTTAGCTCCTAATCAATTCATTTACAAGGAGTTTAGCGGACAGATTTTTTAAAAAATATGAATAGAAAATTAAGAATGGGAATGGTTGGTGGTGGTAAAGGAGCCTTTATTGGTGCCGTACACCGCATTGCCGCCAATATGGATGGAATGATTGAGCTAGTTTGTGGCGCATTGAGTACTAGTCCGGAGAAAGCCGACGAAAGCGGAAAAATGCTATTTCTAGCAACCGACAGAACTTATCATAGCTATGAAGATATGATTAGGAGAGAAAGCCAATTGCCAGCAGATGAGCGAATGGATTTCTTAACTATTGTTACTCCCAATCACGCACATTTCGGTCCCGCGATGATGGCCCTCGACCATGGATTTCATGTGGTAATTGACAAACCCATTGCCTTTACGTTGGAGGAAGCGAAGCAGTTGAAGAAAAAGGTGGAGGAAACAGGCCTATTACTGCTTTTGACTCATACTTATGCTGGTTATCCAATGGTTAAGCAGGCAAGAAATATGGTTAAGATGGGAGAATTGGGTAAGATTAGAAAGATCTTAGTTGAATATCCGCAAGGTTGGTTAAGCCGACTTTCAGAAAAAGATGGCAATGCCCAAGCTGCTTGGAGGACAGACCCGACGAGATCGGGTAAAAGTGGATGTATGGGCGATATTGGCACCCATGCAGCACATTTGGCTGAATATATTAGCGGATTAAAAATCATACAGCTTTGCGCAGATTTAAATATCGTAGTGGAGGGCAGGAAGTTAGATGATGATGGAAACGTACTGCTGCGCTTCGATAATGGTGCTAATGGCGTGCTGGTAGCCTCGCAGATTGCTGCAGGTGAAGAGAATGCACTCAAAATTAGGGTTTACGGCGAAAAGGGGGGGCTTGAATGGGCACAGCAAGAGCCAAACACATTGACTTTGAAATGGTTAGATGAACCCATTCAAATATTAAGAACTGGAAGTCACCGATTAAGCAATGAGGCTAATTTCAATAGTCGCACCCCTGCTGGTCACCCAGAGGGCTATTTAGAGGCCTTTGGAAACCTTTACCGTAATTTTGCATTATGCCTTTCAGCGAAGATTGAGGGAATTGAAGCACCTGCGGAAGCCTTAGATTATCCATCAGTAAATGAAGGAGTTAGAGGAATGGCATTTATTGACAATGTGGTGAAGAGTGGATTAAGTAATGAAAAGTGGACAAATTTTGACATTTAATTAATAGAAAATGACAACAATAAAAGGACCTGGAATATTTCTAGCACAATTTTTAGGAGATGAAGCACCATTTAACAGTCTAGAGTCGATTTGTAAATGGGCAAAAAGTCTTGGCTATGCAGGGGTACAAATCCCAACATGGGATCCACGCTGCATTGACTTACAAAAGGCGGCAGAGAGTAAGACCTATGCGGATGAAATTAAGGGATTAGTAAATTCATGCGGTTTAGAAATCACGGAGCTTTCAACCCATTTGCAGGGTCAATTGGTGGCTGTTAATCCGGCTTATGATCTCCAATTTGACAGTTTTGCGCCAGCATCGGTGCACAATAATTCGAAGGCACGTACAGAATGGGCTGTTCAGCAATTAAAGTATGCAGCTCAAGCTTCAAAAAACTTAGGTTTAAATGCACATGCCACATTTAGTGGTTCATTGTTATGGCATACCTGGCATCCATGGCCACAGCGACCAGAAGGTTTAGTTGATGCTGGATTTAAAGAATTAGCAAAAAGATGGTTACCTATACTTAACCATTTTGATGAACATGGAGTAGATGTTTGTTATGAGATACATCCTGGGGAGGACCTATTTGATGGGGTGACTTATGAGCTGTTTTTGGAGAAAGTGAACAATCATCCGAGAGCATGCTTGCTCTATGATCCATCGCACTTTGTTTTGCAATGCCTTGATTATGTGCAATATATAGACCATTATCATGAGCGAATAAAGGCCTTCCATGTGAAGGATGCAGAATTTAATTCAACAGGAAAACAAGGAACATTTGGCGGTTACCAGAGCTGGGCAAACCGTGCTGGAAGATATCGTTCACCGGGTGATGGTCAGGTTGACTTTAAGAAGATTTTCAGCAAGTTAACGCAGTATGATTTTAAAGGTTGGGCGGTGATGGAATGGGAATGTTGCATTAAGCATCCAGAAGATGGAGCACGTGAAGGAGCGGCCTTTATTAAAGATCACATTATCCGAGTAACGGAGAAAGCTTTTGATGATTTTGCTGGCCGTGGAAGTGATGAGGAGTTTAACCGAAAAATACTAGGGATTTAATTTAAATCACTATTTTTACATTAATATAACAAAAAAATATGAAAAAAACAATAGCCATTTTAGGTATTTGCAGTGTAATTTTTGCATGTGGAAGCGAAAAATCAGAAAGCACAGAAGAAACAAGCAGTACAACAAAAACTGAAGAATCAGCACCTGCTACTGCTGCTGTAGGGTCAGCAACGGGAGAGCAGTTAATCAGTACGTCCGACTGTTTAACTTGTCATCAAGTAAATTCTAAAATTGTTGGTCCTTCTTATGTTGATGTAGCTAATAAATACCCAGCAACTGATGAGAACATTGCCATGTTGGCTGGAAAAATCATTCAGGGTGGTTCAGGCAATTGGGGTGAAATTCCAATGGCACCACACCCAGCAATTAGCACTGAAGATGCAACAGAAATGGTTAAATATATTCTTTCTTTAAAAACTAATTAATATGAAATATTTAAGCCTAATCATTCTCTCTGCCATTATCATTGGCGGATGTGGAACAAGTAAAAATGCAATGCAAACTTCAAATACAAGTTCAGGCGAATGGCAAAAGCTATTTGACGGACAAACAACTTCTGGATGGCATAGTTATGGCGAAAAGAAGGCAGGAAAAGCCTGGAAAGTAGTGGATGGTGCTTTATTTCTTGATGCAAAAAACAAAAAAGAAGGCCAAGGTGGTGATATTACTACCAATGAAGAATTTGGCAATTTCCATCTTAAGCTTGAGTGGAAGATTTCTAAAAACGGAAATAGTGGTATCATGTTTTTCGTGAATGAAGATCTTTCAAAATATGGAGCATCTTACAATACTGGTCCCGAAATGCAAGTATTAGATAATGACGGTCACCCAGATGGCAAATTCAATAAACATCGTGCTGGCGACCTTTATGACCTAATTGCAAGCAGTTCAGAGCCCGTTAAAGCAGTAGGTGAATGGAATCTAGTTGAAATCATTTCAAACAATGGCAAGCTTGACTTCAAGATGAA
>NZ_JBIIPN010000138.1:0-6800 GCF_044342615.1 Daejeonella sp.
GGGACTTTATTACCATTTTTTACCTCCCATTGTGAGGATGGGGTAAAATCTGAACTCGGTCCTACTGATATTATTGAAAGTTTCTTCGGTCAGTATGAGCAATACGTTCATGCCGCCGATCGCTTTGATCTATTATTTCGATTTATTCAATACATTGAGCGTCAGGTGGTTTTATTTGATGCGGTTGAAGATGCTTCTTTCAATAAGACTGGCCGATTTGAAGACACAGGTTCTTTAAATTCACTGTTTCAGCAGGCTGCTTCAAGCCCGGCAATCGACAAAAAAATTAAAGATAAGCTGAAAGATTTCTCACTTAGATTGGTTTTGACAGCGCATCCAACGCAGTTTTATCCTGGTCCGGTGTTGGCCATTATTACCGATTTGATTGAAGCCTTGAAGCAAAACGACATCAATTCAATCAATTTATTGTTAAAACAACTTGGAAAAACCCCATTCTTCAATAAAAATAAGCCAAGCCCTGTAGATGAAGCAGCTAGTCTTGCTTGGTTTCTTGAAAATGTTTTTTATCAAACAACCTCAAGTATTCAATCACAAATTGACAAGGAGTTTGATCTTTCAGATTCAGCTCAGTTTATAGAATTAGGTTTTTGGCCTGGCGGCGATCGGGATGGTAATCCTAATGTGACTACGGAAAGTACCAAAACTGTCTCAGCTCTATTAAGAACAATACTTTTTCGTTGTTATTATCGCGATTTTCGTAACTTAAAAAGACGTGTTACCTTCCGTGGAGTGGAAGGGTATATTTCAACATTGCAGGATCTCTTTTATGAAAACAGCTTTAATGTGGCCGAAAATCCAGAAAATCAACAGGCTGAGATTCTTGCAAACCTCGAAGCAATCAAAAAAGTGCTTGTTGAAGTCCATGATGGCTTATTTTTAGATAAAGTTGAAGATCTCATCAATAAAGTAAAGCTTTTTGGCTGCTATTTTGCCTCTTTAGATATTAGACAAGATAGCCGTATTTTAAGAAATGTACATCAATATGCTTTAAAGCAAAATGGCATAGAAAGAGGAACTGAACAATTTACTGAAGAAGAGCGTATTGTCCAACTCGCATTTAAAGAATTAGATTTCCATTGTCCAGATCAGCCAGACCCTCTAATTAAAGATACGCTGGATACAATTCGTTTGGTTAAAAAGCTTCAATTTGCTGGTGGCGAGAAGGCATGTCATCGTTTTATAATTAGTAATTGTCAGCAAGCCTCAGATATTCTTCAATTAATGGAGTTATTCCTAATGAGCGGATGGAAAAAGGAATCCCTAAATATAGATTTTGTTCCACTATTTGAAACTATTGACGATTTATCAAAGGCAAGCCAAATTATGGAGGTGCTTTATACCCATCCCTTCTATTGCGAGCATTTAAAGCGTCGGAATAATAAACAAACCATTATGCTAGGTTTCTCGGATAGCACAAAGGATGGGGGTTATTTGATGGCAAACTGGTCGATTTTAAAGGCCAAGGTGGCATTAACTACTACTGCGAGAACTAATGGGGTCAAACTAGTGTTTTTTGATGGTAGAGGGGGCCCCCCAGCTAGAGGTGGAGGTAAAACTCATTTATTTTATGCTTCTATGGGTAAAGATATGGCGAATGATCATATTCAGCTTACCATTCAGGGACAAACAATTAGTAGCCAATATGGTTCATTTGATAGTGCTCATTATAACATGGAGCAACTTATCAATGCTGGTATTGTTTCTTCTTTAGCATCTAATAATGAACAAACATTAAATGCTGCTCAAACCGACTTAATTGCCAGTTTGGCAAATGATAGTTATGAGGTATTTGCTGCTCTTACAAAACATCCTTTGTTTTTGAAATATCTCGAAAAATATAGTCCACTAAAGCTACTTTCTCAAATTAATATTAGCAGTAGACCTGTTAAAAGGAATGTAGATTCAGAATTAAGGCTTGAAGACCTTCGTGCAATTAGTTTTGTTACCGCTTGGAGTCAGTTAAAACAAAATATTCCAGGTTATTATGGTGTGGGTACAGCTTTGAAAAAAGCAAAGGATAATGGTTCCTTTAATGATATAAAAACACTTTACAACGAATCAGGTCAATTTAAGACCATGATTGATAATTGTATGATGTCGATGTCTAAATCTGATTTTAGACTAACAGCACATCTTGAAAATGATGGTACTTTTGGACCATTTTGGAAGATGATTAGAGATGAATTTGAGCTTACTCGCAATTTATTGCTTGAGGTATCTGATACTCATTCTTTAATGGAACAATACCCCGTGGAGCGTAAATCAATCGCTTTACGCGAAAAAATTGTCTTGCCATTGGTTATCATTCAACATTATGCTCTTCAACAGCTTAATAAATCGAAAGCATCAAATTTAGATGATAGTCATAATGAAATATATGATAAGCTGATTATTCGTACAGTTTATGGAATAGTAAATGCAGGAAGAAACTTAGTTTAACATTTTTATAGTAGAAAAGGCCTGTTATTTATTAAGTAACAGGCTTTTTTTGTGTGCCCAGAGGGATTCGAACCCCCATCAGCAGAACCGGAATCTGCAATTCTATCCATTGAACTATGGGCACCTTTCTCCGAAGGATTTTATATTATTTTTTAGCCAAGGGATATTAAACATTAAACCTGAAGTGCATAATGTCGCCATCTTGCACAATGTATGTTTTTCCTTCTACACCTAACTTTCCTGCTTCCTTACAAGCGGCTTCGGATCCTAGGGTGATAAAATCTTCATATTTAATAACTTCTGCTCTGATAAAGCCTTTCTCAAAGTCGGAGTGGATTACACCTGCAGCTTGCGGTGCAGTAAATCCTTGAGTGATAGTCCACGCTCTAACTTCTTGAACACCAGCAGTAAAATAGGTAGCTAAATTCAAAAGTTTGTAGGCTGCACGGATTAATTGTGTTACACCCGATTCAGAAAGTCCTAAATCCTCTAAAAACATTTGACGCTCTTCAAAGCTCTCTAAAGAAGCAATTTCAGCTTCTATCTGTGCTGAAATTACCAAAACTTCTGCATTTTCTTCTTTTGCAGCAGCTCTAACTAGATCAACGTATTTATTACCATTTACAATAGATTTTTCGTCTACATTACAAACATACATCACCGGTTTTTCGGTAAGTAAGAATAAATCGGCTATAAATTCTTTATCTTCTTCACTAATAGGGGCAGTTCTTACAGATTTTCCAGTCTCTAAATGAGTTTTTATAATATTGCAAATCTCATAAGTCCTTTTGGCATCCTTATCATTCCCAGTTTTAGCCATTTTTTCAACCTTTTGAATTCTTTTGCTAATGGCATCTAGGTCTTTTAGCTGTAATTCAGTATCGATAATCTCCTTATCACGGATAGGGTCAACTGAACCATCTACGTGGATTACATTATCATCATCAAAACAACGTAAAACATGAATAATAGCATTGGTAGCTTTAATGTTTCCAAGAAATTGATTTCCTAGACCTTCTCCCTTACTAGCCCCTTTCACTAATCCTGCAATATCAACAATCTCAATCGTATTTGGTTGTACTTTTACTGGTTTTACTAGTTCTGCGAGTTTAGTTAAACGCGGATCAGGTACTGTAATCACACCAATATTCGGCTCAATAGTACAAAATGGGAAATTTGCTGCCTGTGCTTTCGCATTTGATAAACAATTAAAAAGTGTTGATTTTCCAACATTGGGTAAGCCAACTATACCGCACTGTAATGCCATATGAATGAATCGTAATTTGAATAAATATATAAATCAATAGATTAGGCAATATCTAATGGATTTTGCCTCTTTTCTCTATTTGGCGCAAAGATAGAAATTATGTTCTGAGTTTTCTCGCAGATTACAAAGCATTTGATATTCCTCTTATGGAAGGCTTTTATATTCGTTTTGGGGATAGGTAAAGCAAAAATAAACCCCCGAATCAAATTATTGAAACAGGGGCCTATTTAAATTAGTGTTTAAATTGAGTATTAAATCTCAAATGAGAAATCATCATCAGCTTTTGATTGCTCATTATAATTCTCTGAATATTCGTATCGTTTTTCAACAACTTCTTGGTTAGCCTTAATATAATCGATCGTTTCTTTTAAACCTTCAGCAAATTTTTCAAAATCTTCTTTGTAAAGAAAAATTTTGTGTTTTATAAAAACACCATCTTCCAAACGTTTTTTACTTTCAGTTACGGTTACATAATAATCGTTAGAACGTGTAGCTTTAACATCAAAAAAGTAGGTGCGCTTCCCGGCTCTTACCTTCTTCGAAAAAACCTCTTCTCTTTCTTTGTTGTCGAAATCTCCCATTGATTTATTTTTTTCTTGGGGTAAATATAATAGATATTCGGAAAGTTACAAATTGATTTTTTTTCTGCACAAAGAATATTTAATATTCAAAGAAAATTAATAGCTATCTGCAATTAATTATTTCTTGTTTAACACTGCTAAATGCTTGTTTATTAAGGTATTTGTTCTTCTAGTAATTGCTTTTCATATAAATCGAAATAGCTTCCTTTTAAGTCAATTAAAGCTTCATGTGTGCCTTGTTCAATAATTTTGCCTTCATCCATCACTAAAATATGGTCGGCATTTTTAATACTTGATACCCGATGTGAAATTAAAATACTAGTCTTATTTTTCATTATCCGACCTAAATTGTTCAATATTTGTTCTTCTGTGCTTGTGTCAATCGCTGATAAACAATCATCAAAAATAAGTATCTGTGGTTCCTTTATAATAGCTCTTGCAATTGAAAGCCGCTGTTTTTGTCCGCCCGAGAGACTAATCCCACGCTCCCCAATCATCGTTTGAAAGTCTTTTTCAAAACCTATAATATTGTCATAAAGCGCTGCATCTTTTGCTGCTTGCTCAACCTGACTTTGCTCGGCCACTGATAAACCAAATGCAATATTATTGTAAATGCTATCTGAGAATAGAAAAACTTCCTGAGGTACAAATCCAATTTGATTCCGAAAATGTGTTAAATCTAAATCTTTTATCTCTTGATTATCAATCAATATTTCACCTTGATCAGCATCATACATGCGCATCAATAAATTCGCAATAGTTGATTTCCCGGATCCTGTACGGCCTATTATTGCTAAAAACTGTCCCTTTTCTACCTTAAACGATATGTTTTTAATCGCCTCAATGCCAGTATCCGGGTATTTAAAGCTTACATCTTTAAATTCTATTAATCCAGTTAATTTTATTTCCTTTTTATTAAATGAAGTAATTTCAGGTTCAGTTTTTAAAAATTCATTAATTCTTTTTTGAGATGCCGAAGCTCTTTGAATAAGTGATGTTACCCATCCCAAAGAGGTTACAGGAAAGGTTAACTGACTCACATAAACAATAAACTCTGCGATATTACCTGATGAAATAGTGCCCTTCATTACCTCAATTCCGCCAATATATACAGTAGCAATAGTACTTAAGCCTACCAATAAAAGCATAATTGGATAGAATAATGCTTGTACTTGTACCAGACTCATCGAGTGAGTTTTATAGTCTTCACTTTCCTGATTAAACTTTTTACGGATATCATCCTCCCGCACATAAGATTTAACTACTCTAATTCCGGAAAAGCTTTCTTGAACAAAACTCGACATGGAAGAAAGTTGCTCTTGAATTTTTTCGCTTCTTTGATTTATAATCGTGTGTACATAATAAATGGTCACTGCTAGTAGTGGTAAAGGCAATAATGAAAATAAAGTAAGTCGCGCATTAACATTAAACATTGCCACAATTATCAAAATAAATAATACAGCAGTATTGATGGTGTACATAATTGCGGGGCCTAAATACATTCTGACTCTACTTACATCTTCAGTAACCCGATTCATTAAGTCGCCAGTATTATTCCGGCGATAAAATGCCATCGAAAGCTTTTGATAATGTTCATAAATCTCATTTTTGAGGTCGTATTCGATATGCCTCGACATTAGAATAATGGTTTGCCTCATAAAAAAGAGGAAAATGCCTCTGAGTAAAGCTAATGCAAGTACTGTTAGCCCGAAAAACAATAAACTCTGCCCAAAAATCACAGCTATCATTTCTTGTTTTTCAAAGCCATTATAAAGTTTATAAATGGCAATATTTTCGTTTACGAGATCAAAAGCAATGCGAATAACTTGTGCCGGGAGTACTGCAAATAGATTCGAAATAATTACAAATAGAATCCCTGGTATAAATCGCCATCGATATTTATAGAAAAACTTATTGAGGTAGGCTAATTCTTTCATGCTGCAGCTATCCCACAAAAATATGAATTTATGTATTAGCTATTGGATTAAATGCTTTGTCTTTCTTGTATTTTTCTTTCTTGATAGGTGATTTTTGCAATTATTGCAAAGGGTTTATTGTAAATCCTTAAGAATGAATTTGTTATTTAGGGTGTATTTGGATTTGTTTTTGAGTTTATATCTTTCCGACTAGTCTTTATAAATAAAATTGATTTAATTTTTAATTATTGAATTAGCCCATTGTATTGGGGCATAGTTTGGAAATTTTACTACTTTTGTCGGGTAAAAAGCTCCAATTAACATGACATTATCCCAATTTGATGAACATTCAGTTTTTAGTCAGCTTGATGCTTTCAGCCATCAAAAATTAGTTTATTGTAGTGATCCTGGTACGGGATTGAAGGCAATTATTGCTATTCATGACACTACATTAGGCCCTGCCTTGGGTGGAACGCGTATGCAGCCATACAAATCTGAAACCGAGGCATTGCATGATGTTTTGCGTTTATCGCGAAGCATGACTTATAAAGCTGCCATCACTGGATTAAATTTAGG
>NZ_JBIIPN010000035.1:0-22084 GCF_044342615.1 Daejeonella sp.
GAAGTCAGGTTTTGTAGGTACAGATGTATTCACTTATAAAGTGTGTGATAATGCCAATCCAGCAAATTGCTCAACAGCTGAGGTTGTGATTACTGTTATCCCTGAGGATGCAAAAGATGTGACTACTGCGGCAGATGATTATGCAGCAATGAGCGCTGATGCAAATGCTAAGGCCTCTTTAAAAGGAAATGTATTAAGTAATGATTTGAGCACAAACCCAGATGCAAAATTAACTGCAAGTCTCGTAACTGGCCCAACAGCTGCTCAAGGTACGCTCGTATTCAATGCAGATGGAAGCTATACATTTACTGTTGCATCGGGCTTCTCCGGACCAGTAGACGTGGTTTATACGGTATGTGATGATGCGAATCCAGCAAATTGCGCAACAGCCACACTTCATATTTTGGTTCAACCTAAAATAGTACCACCTATTATAAATGATTCATTTGATGTTGATGGTGACGGCGTGAACGATGATCAGGAAATAATTGATGGTACAGATCCGAATAATTCGTGTGATTATAAACTAACAAGTCAGGATTTAAATAAAGTAACCTCAAATTGGAGCGATACAGATTGTGATAAGGATGGTTTAACCAATGGGGAAGAGGTGTTTGGTATTGACAATCCGCTGACTAAGGCAAATCCAAAGGGAGTTAAAACAGATCTATTTAATCCAGATTCGGATGGCGATGGTGTGAATGATGGTCAAGAGGCCTTAGATGGTACCAATCCAAATGATAGTTGTAACTACAAGGAATCAAGTCAGGATCTTACCAAAGTAAGCACCGCTTGGAGCAATGGAGATTGTGATAGCGATGGATTAATGAATGGGGAAGAATTGACAGGACTTGATAATCCAAGTACCCCTGCTAATCCGAAAGGTATCAAAACTGATCCAAGAAATGCAGATTCAGATGGCGATGGTGTGAGCGATGCACAAGAAGCACTTGATGGTACTAATCCTATGGATACCTGCGATTACAAGACTGCAAGTCAGGATCTAAGTAAAGTTTCATTGGTTTGGAAAAATACGGATTGTGATCAGGATGGTTTAACCAATAGTGAAGAAGTACTTGGGACTGATAATCCGAGTACGCCAATAAATTCTAAAGGAATTTTAACTGATCCAAGAAATCCAGATTCAGATGGCGATGGCGTGAACGATGGTCAGGAGGCCATAGATGGTACGAATCCGAACGATGGCTGTAACTATAAAGTTTCTAGCCAGGTGGCTTCAAAAGTTAGCCTAGTATGGTCTAATTCTGATTGCGATAGCGATGGATTAACGAATGGTGAGGAATTGACGGGTATCGATAATCCTACCACACCAGCAAATCCAAAAGGTATTAAAACGAATCCATTGAACAAGGATAGCGACGGTGATGGGGTAAGCGATGCACAAGAAGCATTAGATGGTACGAATCCGAACGATTCTTGTTCATTCAAACTAGCAAGTCAGACATTAATCCCTAGTGCATCTTGGAGCAATGGAGATTGCGATGGCGATGGTGTGAGCAATAGCAAAGAAAAGTCTGATGCTACTAATCCATTAAATGGCTGCGAATTTAATGTCGCAAGCCGTGCATTAACTCCAAGTGATGCATGGAAAAATGGCGATTGCGATGGCGATGGATTGAAGAACGAGGTGGATGGAATTGAGGATTGTGATAAGGATGGTACACCAAACTTCTTAGATCCAAATACCTGTAACGTTGATATTGTAATGGCTAATGTGTTTACACCTAATGGAGATGGCATCAATGATGTGATTAAACCGATACTTATAGGAATAGATAAATTTGTCTGCTTCAAGGTTTACAACCGTTGGGGTAACTTAATCTTTGATACTACAGATCCTGACAAAGCTTGGGATGGATCGATTAAAGAATCAGGACAAGGAACAGAAACTTTCCAGTGGTTATCCGAGGGTTATGACCGTAATGGCAACTTGATTAGACGTTCTGGAATGGTGACTTTGGTGAGGTAATTAGTATTTAGTACTAAGTACTAATTACTAAGATATGAGAGATTAGACATTTGACCGAACACTAAGGTCCGATTTAATTGGATTAGTCTTTGTTTTTTATTCCTTGTTCTGATCGAGTGTCTATATCTTCATCAGATTGGCGACATCTGAATGTAAGAGGTCGTGTATTATCCGCTGGTTGAGGTTCTCGAAGCCATGTGTGAACAACAATTCCCTAACAAATGGATAAAACCATATACTTAGAGGACAGGTCGCGACCTGTCCTCTGATAAAAAATTCGCGACCTAGTCGCTATATAAAAAAGGTAAAGTCGTGATTTTCCTATGCTTGGTGTTTCCCACCGTAGCACACTCTTTCTTGCGTCTTTTACGTCTCTGAAAAAGTATTTTTCAATATTCCTGAGAATACGGTGATGGAACACCGAATAGGGTATTTTCTCTCGCAGATTTCGTTTTCTTTTGTTCCTGTTGGGCTGTAGTGACAGGTCGCGACATGTCCGTTTGTATGGTTAAGGTGGAAAACAACCAGCAAGAAATTGTCGGATTGGATTACTTTCACACGTTCTTCAAGAACCTGCCTTCAAGAACCTGGCTTCGATAACCTCAGCCACCGGATAACAGATGTCGCTAGCCTGATAACTGATAACTGACAACTCTTTTCCTGCCTTCAAGAACCTGGCTTCGATAACCTCAGCCACCGGATAACAGATGTCGCTAGCCTGATAACTGATAACTGACAACTCTTTTCCTGGCTTCAAGAACCTGGCTTCGAGAACCTCAGCCACCAGATAACAGATGTCGCTAGCCTGATAACTGATAACTGACAACTCTTTTCCTGCCTTCAAGAACCTCGCTTCGAGAACCTCAGCCACCGGATAACAGTTGTCGCTAGCCTGACAACCGACAACTGATAACCGACAACTGATAACCCAAAACTAACTCCAAAAAAACTGTGGAAAACTTTTTTGTGGGAGATAGTGGTAAAAAGTGGTAAGTTTTTTACTTTTACACTTGAATTAAAGAACAAAAAGAGAAAATGTCCCATTTCTTAGGAGAATTTGATTGTAAACTTGACGCTAAAGGGCGGATGATGATACCATCCAGCCTGAAAAAGCAGCTTCCAGAAGCTGAGCGTGAAGGCCTTGTGATCAATCGTGGCTTCGAGAAACATTTAGTGATCTATACTAAAAAGGAATGGGATTCAATCACTGAAGAGTTGAGCAAGCTCAATGCTTACGAAAAAAAGAGTCGTGATTTTATTCGCTACTTCACTCGTGGTGCAACCGAACTAAGTCTCGATTCTGCAAATCGTATTCTTTTTCCTAAAGCTTTAATGGAATATGCAGGTATCACCGGAGAGGTGGTTCTTTCTTGCGTACTCAATAAAATTGAAGTCTGGGCTAAAGATGCCTATGATAATCAACTAGATAGTGAACCTGAAAACTTTGCCAACCTTGCCGAAGAGGTGATGGGTAATACTGCAAGAAGGGGGGCAAATGACTGATTATCATAATCCCGTTATGCTGCAGGAATGTATCGAAGGTTTAAATATTAAACCAGATGGGGTTTATGTCGATGTAACTTTTGGCGGTGGTGGTCACTCTCGTGAAATATTAAAGAATTTAGGCCCGAAAGGCCGACTGATAGCCTTTGACCAGGATGCCGACGCACAAAAGAACTTGCCACAAGATGATCGACTAACTTTTATCGATCAAAATTTTAGATATCTAAAAAATAATTGCCGACTTCAAGGTGCTACCGCTGTAGATGGTATTCTTGCAGATTTAGGCGTTTCTTCACATCAATTTGATCAAGCTGAACGTGGCTTCTCTATTCGCTTTGATGCGGAACTGGATATGCGTATGGATCAAGCCGGACTACTCACTGCTAAAGAGGTGGTTAATACCTATAGTGAAGAACAACTACACCGCATTTTCGGAATTTATGGTGAGATAAAAAATGCAAAAACTTTAGCCAATACTCTCGTTACTCAGCGATTGAATAAGCCTATAAATACTGTTCAAGATTTAAAAACAGTCATCGCTAAATTAATCCCGAAGGGTAAAGAAAATAAATACTTAGCCCAAGTCTTTCAAGCGCTTCGAATTGAAGTAAACCAAGAACTAGAGGCTTTGAAAGAGTTTTTAGAGCAAACTGTTGATGTTTTAAAGCCTGAAGGTCGATTGGTTATTATGTCCTACCATTCGCTTGAAGATAGATTAGTAAAGAATTTTATTGCCAAAGGGAAATTCCATGGTGAGGTTGAAATAGATTTTTTTGGAAATCAAATCAAACCGCTCGAAAGTTTAACCCGCAAAGCAATTATTGCCTCTGATGAGGAAATAGTACAAAATAATCGCGCTAGAAGTGCGAAGTTGAGAATAGCAGTAAAGAAAAATTTATCTAAATCTTAATTTATGGCTAATCAGTTTAGAACGAATAAAGTAGAAGAAGAGATTGAACCAATAGCAAAGGTTGAGTCACCATCTAGCCAAGATGAAAAGGTAGAGATTCCTAAGAATTTCTTTACCCAATTATTTACTGAAGGTGTTATTTCTAAGCAAGCAGCTACCAGCTTCCTGCCATTCATCATCTTCATTGCTTTTTTAGGAATGATTTACATCGCTAATCGTCATTTCGCCGAAAAGAATATTCGCGACATTGATAAATTAAGCACCCAAGTAAAGGAACTAAGCTGGGATTTTAAAACATTGAAAGCTGATTTAATGCTTAAAAGCACGCAAACGGAAGTCGCTAAGGAGGTGGATACGCTCGGATTAAAAGAACCAAATGAACCGCCTTTGAAAATTATGCTTTCACAAGGGGAATTTGATTGAAATTATAAATACAAAAAAATAAATATCAAAAAAATTGAATATTAGAACCGACATATTAGTCCGCGTGTATTTAGCCTTTGGCCTAATCGTCTTATTGGCTATAGCGGTGCTTTATCAATTATTCTCTGTTCAAGTTGTTGAGGGTGCAAAATGGCGCGCCATGGCTAAAAAGTACTCTACAAAATTTGTTAATGTAGAAGCTGCTCGGGGGAATATATATTCAGTGGATGGTAGTCTGCTTGCTACTTCTGTTCCTGAATACGAAGTTCGTATAGATCTAATGGCTGGTGGTATCGAATCAGATAAAGTGTTTTTTGAAAAAGTAGATTCTCTAGCTGATAAAATGTCTTCTTTTTTTGGCGACAAATCTGCTAAGCAATATACTCGAATCTTAAGGGAAGGTCGCGCCGACAAATCTCGATATACCTTGCTAAAAAGAAATGTTACTCATCAACAATTAAAAGCTGTTCGTGAATTTCCAATATTTAATTTAGGTCGTTACAGGGGCGGTTTAATTGCTGTTTCTCAAAATAAACGCATTCTGCCTTTTCAATCTCTTGCCAAGCGCACAATAGGTTATAAGAACGATAACGTTCAGCCTGTGGGCTTAGAAGGAGCTTATAGCTCATTTATTGATGGCGAAAGTGGTCGCAGATTAATGCAGCGTATTGCTGGTGGTGTATATGTACCTGTAAACCAAGATGATGAAATTGCTCCTAAAGAGGGTGCCGATATTATATCTACTATCGATATCAATATGCAAGATGTGGCTCAAAGGGCCCTTAAAAATCAATTGATTGCCAGCGATGCCGACCATGGTTGTGTAATCCTAATGGAAGTGGCCACAGGCGAAATTCGTGCTGTTGCTAATTTTAGTAAAACACCTTCTGGTAATTATGAAGAGCAGTTTAACTATGCAATCGCCGCAAGTCAGGATCCTGGTTCAACCTTTAAACTTGCTTCATACCTTTCTCTTCTTGAAGATAATAAAGTGGATACCAATACCATGATCGCAACGGGTGATGGTACCTATCGTATTCCTGGTCATACTATTCGCGATTCGCATGGGGGCATCGGGACTGTCACAGTTAAAAAAGCCTTCGAAGAGTCCTCAAATGTGGCCATCGCCAAAATGATTAATGCAGCCTATCAAAATGATCAGGCTAAATTTTCTGAGAACCTATATAAATGGGGACTAAACAAAAAATTAATGTTGCAAATTCCTGGTGAAAGATCTCCAGTTATTAAAAATCCTAAAAATAGAAGCTGGAACAACAAACAATCGCTACCGCAAATGGCTTATGGCTATGAAATGGATATCACACCTCTGCAAATGCTCGCTTTTTATAATGCAGTTGCCAATGATGGTAAATACATCGCACCCATATTTGTTCGTGAAATACGCCGATTAGGCAATACCGTTGAGCAATTCAAAGCCCGTGTAATCAACGAAAAAATTGTTTCTGATCAAACCATTAGAAAAGCTCAAGCTCTGCTTGAAGGGGTAGTATTGGAGGGGACAGGTAAAGGTCTTGCTTCGCCTCTTTATCGTATCGCTGGAAAAACCGGTACCGCTCAAGTGGCAGATGCAAATAAAGGCTATAAGGCTGATAAAAAATATCAAGCTTCTTTTTGTGGCTATTTCCCAGCCGACAATCCTAAATATTCTTTAATCGTGGTGGTTAATAATCCGCGTAAAGGGACTTATTATGCTGCATCCGTTGCAGGACCAGTCTTTCGTGAGATTGCCGATAGAGTTTATACGAGCGATGTGAACATGTATAATTCGCTAAATGGACAAAAATTTGTAGCTAATTCAAAAATGCCTGAAGCTAAATTAGGTGAGAAAAAAGCAACTCAAAATGTGTTTAAAGCATTCGGAATTAAAGCTGCATTCGGCGGCGCTGGCGAATATGTGAAGACTGATTCTAACTCCGGTCTTGCCAATAAAAATATTCAAGTTATCGAAGGTTCTGTTCCTGATGTAAATGGGATGGGTTTGAAAGATGCATTGTTTGTGTTGGGTAACTCGGGACTGAAAACTCAAGTGCGTGGTAGCGGCAGGGTAGTAAGGCAGTCAATCACAGCTGGAACGCGTGTAAATAAAGGTGTACCCATCATTTTAGATCTACAATAATGAAGATTCTCAAGGATATATTGTACGGTGTGCCTTTAAATAAGGTTATAGGCTCAACTAGTCAGCAGGTAGAACATATTTGCTTCGACTCTAGAAAAGTGGTACAAGGGGCTTTATTTGTGGCAATTCGCGGGACTGAATCAGACGGGCATGCTTTTATAGATAAAGCCATCGATTTGGGTGCTACTTCAATTATCTGTGAAGAATATCCTTCTACTATTCGTCAAGAAATCAATTATTTCTTAGTTGAAAACTCGGCGAAAGCACTCGGAATTATCGCTGCTAATTTTTATGATAATCCTTCCTCTAAACTTAAATTGGTTGGTGTTACTGGTACCAATGGTAAAACTACTATCGCTACGCTACTTTTTCAATTGTTTAGAGATCTTGGCTTTAAAGTAGGATTGCTCTCAACCGTTCAAAATCAAATTAATGATTTGGTGATTCCTTCAACACATACAACTCCTAATCCTCTTGCAATCAACGCATTGCTAAATGATATGCTAATCTCTGGATGTGATTATTGTTTCATGGAGGTTAGCTCGCATGCAGTTGCTCAAGCTCGAATTGAAGGTCTCGATTTTGCTGGTGGCATTTTTACTAATCTTACGCATGATCACCTCGATTTTCATAAAACATTCGACTCTTATCTAAAGGCTAAAAAAGGCTTCTTCGACGGATTAAGCAATAAGGCTTTCGCATTAACCAATGTGGATGATAAAAATGGAATGGTGATGCTCCAAAATACTCGGGCGCATAAAAAAACTTACGGACTTAAAAACATTGCTGATTTTAAAGCTAAAATCATCGAAAATCATTTTAGCGGACTCCTACTTGATATTGATCAAGATGAGGTTTGGTTTAAAATGGTAGGTAGCTTCAATGCTTATAATTTATTAGCTGTTTATGCTACAGCACTCTTGTTAGAGCAAGATAAATTGAGAGTATTAACTTCTTTAAGTCGCTTAACCGGCGCTGAAGGTCGATTTGATTATATGATTTCTCCTGCTGGAATTATCGGTATTGTTGACTATGCTCATACGCCAGATGCAGTACAAAATGTGTTAAGTACCATCCAAGATATCCGCAAAGGGACCGAACAGCTTATAACTGTAATTGGTTGTGGTGGCGACCGCGATAAAACAAAACGCCCCCTAATGGCTCAAGTAGCTTGCGATTGGAGTGATAAAGTGATCCTAACTTCTGATAACCCTCGTTCTGAAGCTCCTGAGCAAATAATCAGGGAAATGGAAGTCGGCGTAATGCCTCACAATAAGAAAAAAGTGCTCTCAATCACCGATCGTAAAGAAGCTATTCGCACAGCATGCCATTTGGCAAAAGCTGGAGATATCATCGTGGTAGCGGGAAAAGGTCATGAAAAATATCAAGAAATCGCTGGTGTTAAACTTCCCTTCGATGATAAAGAAATACTAACTGAATTTTTAAATCTAGTAAGCTAATGTTATACTACCTATTTGCCTGGCTTGATAAGCAATATGATATTCCTGGAGCAGGATTGTTCCAGTTTATATCTTTCCGCACAAGCATGGCCGTCATCTTATCACTCCTGCTCACTACCGTGTATGGCGCGCGATTAATCAGGATTCTTCGTGCTAAACAAGTAGGCGAATCTGTTAGGAATTTAGGCCTTGAAGGGCAAATGCAAAAGCAAGGGACTCCCACAATGGGCGGACTCATTATTCTGCTAGGTATTTTAGTCCCAACACTTTTGTTTGCCCGTATCGATAATATCTACATCATCCTCATGCTCATCACCACCGTTTGGATGGGTGCAATTGGCTTCCTCGATGATTATATCAAAGTATTTAAAAAAGATAAGGAAGGTCTTGCCGGACGATTTAAGATTATGGGTCAGGTGGGATTGGCCTTAATCATCGGCTGGACCATGTATTTTCACCCAGATATTGTGGTAAGAGAGCCAATCACTGCTACTGCAAAGTTGGAGGCATCTATCGATAATCAAAATGCTTCAGCTAATTATAAAGATGTAAAATCTACACTTACCAATGTGCCTTTTTATAAAGATAATGAATTTGATTACGCTAAAGTTTTAACGGTTTTTGGTGATGATTATGGAAAATATTCTTTAGTGGTTTTTCTATTATTCGTCATTGTTATCGTTACCGCCGTGTCTAATGGGGCTAATTTAACTGATGGTATCGATGGACTAGCAACAGGTACTTCAGCAATTATTGGAATTACCTTAGCTATTCTAGCCTATGTTTCGGGAAATACCATTTTCGCGGATTACCTCAATATCATGTACATTCCTTACTCAGGTGAGCTGGTAATATTTGCCGGTGCCTTTGTGGGTGCTTGTGTGGGATTCTTATGGTATAACTCCTATCCTGCTCAAGTATTTATGGGCGATACAGGTAGCCTTGCCATTGGTGGTATCATCGCAGCTTTTGCCATCATGATTAGAAAGGAATTATTAATTCCTGTGTTATGTGGGGTGTTCTTAATCGAAAACCTCTCAGTAATCATGCAGGTGTCTTACTTTAAATATACGAAAAAGAAATTTGGTGAAGGACGTCGTATCTTTTTGATGTCGCCACTACACCATCACTATCAGAAAAAAGGTTATCACGAAGCTAAAATCGTGACCAGATTCTGGATTGTAGGTATCATCCTAGCTATTTTAACCATCGTCACCTTAAAACTAAGATAATGGGAGAAAAGAAATATATCGTTATTCTGGGTGCTGGCGAAAGTGGGGTAGGTGCTGCTTTGCTTGCTCAAAAGCAAGGTTTTGATGTCTTTGTCTCTGATTTTGGGCCAATCGCTGATGGGTATAAAAACGATTTAGTTCAAGCTAATATCGCTTTCGAAGAAAATGGTCATAATGAAGATCTTATTCTCTCAGCTAGCCAAGTGGTTA
This sequence comes from Daejeonella sp., assembly GCF_044342615.1. Lineage (GTDB taxonomy): Bacteria > Bacteroidota > Bacteroidia > Sphingobacteriales > Sphingobacteriaceae > Daejeonella. Next base: position 9,866 of record NZ_JBIIPN010000035.1, read on the forward strand.
AAAGTCCGGGAATACCCGAAAAAGCGCCAATAATCAAAAAATTAATCGAAAAGAATATTCCTATTCTCTCCGAAATTGAATTTGCCGGTGCTTATACCCAAGCAAAAATGATTTGTATCACCGGCTCTAATGGTAAATCAACTACCACCTTGCTTACTTACCATATTCTTAAAAATGCAGGCCTCAATATTGGCCTTGCCGGGAATATCGGTAAGAGCTTCGCACGTCAGGTAGCATTCGAAAATTTTGATTTCTATGTATTGGAAATTAGCAGCTTCATGCTCGATAATATGTATCAGTTTAAAGCTGATATTGCGGTTTTACTGAATATTACGCCCGACCATTTAGATCGTTACGATTATAAAATGGAAAACTATTCGGACTCAAAGTTCAGAATTATCCAAAACCAGGGACCAGAAGATGTGTTTATCTACTGTGCCGATGATATGGAGACTCAAAAAGGTCTTTTAAAACATCAAGTCCATGCTCAAGCTTTTCCTTTTTCAATTGAAAAAATGCTTGAAAATGGCGCATTCCTTCAAAACGATCAGATCACTATAAAACTTCACCAAACGCAAGACTTATTTACTATGTCATTAAAAGATTTAGCTCTTCAGGGCAAGCACAACATCTACAATTCTATGGCTTCAGGAATAGTGGCAAAAGTTCTTGAATTAAGAAATGAAAGCATCCGCGAAAGCATGGGTAGCTTCACCAATATTGAGCATAGACTGGAGCATGTGGCGCGCATCTCGGGTATTGATTTTATCAACGACTCCAAAGCGACAAATGTGAACTCTACTTGGTATGCTCTTGAAAGCATGCCCTCCGATGTTGTTCTTATTCTTGGTGGAGTAGATAAAGGAAACGATTATAATATGCTTAAAGATCTTGTGAAGTCTAAAGTGAAAGCCATCGTTTGCCTTGGTAAAGATAATAAACGCATTCACGATGCCTTTGAAGATGATGTAGAAGTAATAATAAACACCTTCTCGGCCGAGGAAGCCGTGCAAATGGCCTACCACCTCGCTGCAAAAGGTGATACCGTACTTCTATCACCAGCCTGCGCCAGCTTCGACCTCTTCAAAAATTATGAAGACCGTGGCCAACAATTTAAAAAAGCCGTTAAAGAACTCTAATTAATACCGATAACTGATAACCTACAACTGATAACCGCCAACTGATAACTGATAACTGGCAACTGATAACCACCAACTGATAACTGACAACTGATAACCACCAACTGATAACCACCAACTGATAACTGACAACCGCCAACTGATAACTGACAACTGAACCATGGAAAGACTAATTAGCAAAACAAAAGGTGATCGCTGGATCTGGCTCATTGTAATCTTACTCTCAGTATGGTCGCTTTTAGCTGTTTACAGTGCCACAGGTACGCTTGCCTATAAAAAAGGTGTGGGTAGCGAGCAGTTTCTAATTAAACACCTAGTAATGATTGTGGGTGGTATTGCCCTCATGTATTTTTCTCACCTTCTTGATTATCGCTACTATGCAGGCATCAGCAAGGTTTTAATGGTGATAACCATTCCTTTGCTTTTTTATACGCTCGTTTTTGGTGCTAATGTGAATGAGGCTAGTCGCTGGGTAACTATTCCAATTATCAATCAAACATTCCAAACTTCCGATCTTGCTAAACTTGCCCTAATTACCTTTTTGGCAAGAAGCTTAAGCAAGAAACAAGAAAATATAAAAGATGTTAAAAAGGCCTTCATTCCAATTATGGGTGCCGTTTGTGGTGTCTTTGTACTAATTGCTCTGGCAAACCTTTCTACTGCTGTGATGTTATTTGGTGTAAGTATTCTTCTCCTTATCATCGGTAGAATTAGTATTAAACAAATTGCAGTAGTATGTCTTGCCGGCTTTGTTTTACTTGCCGCTGTGATGTTTCTCGGTCCACGACGAGAAACTTATTACTCTCGTCTCCAAACTTTTTGGAATCCTGAATCAGCAAGCTCCGATAAATCATTCCAAGCTGATCAAGCTAAAATTGCAATTGCTACGGGCGGACTATTCGGTAAAGGGCCAGGAAATAGTACGCAAAGAAATTATTTACCGCACCCTTACTCTGATTTTGTGTATGCACTTATTATTGAGGAGTATGGAATGGTGGGGGGCGTCGGACTAGTACTGCTTTACCTCGTCTTTCTGTATCGATGTGTGTTGATTGTGACACAGAGTCCCAAAGCCTTTGGCGCACTCCTCGCAGCAGGTTTGAGCTTTAGCTTAAGTATTCAAGCCTTTGGGAATATGGCAGTAGCGGTGGGCTTAGGCCCTGTAACGGGTGTGCCACTTCCTCTGGTAAGTATGGGTGGGACATCTATTTTGTTTACAAGCATCGCTTTCGGAATTATTCTAAGCGTGAGCAGAGATAATGATGAACGTAAAAAAGAAAAGGATGAAAAGGTTATTGTAGGTGAAATCCCAGCAATGGCTTAAATTTAATATACGAAAAATAAACGAGAATATCAAGAAAAAATGGCAAAAAGAGTGATCATAAGCGGAGGCGGGACTGGCGGGCATATTTTCCCGGCAATTGCCATTGCTAATGCCCTGAAAAAAATCGATCCCCAAACAGAGATCCTTTTTGTCGGTGCCAATGGTCGCATGGAAATGGAAAAAGTTCCTGCTGCTGGCTATAAAATTATTGGTTTAGATATCAGCGGTTTTCAGCGTTCTTCTCTGCTTAAAAATGTATTCCTACCATTCAAGGTTTTAAAAAGTGTACTCAAAGCAAGAGCAATTATTAAAGATTTTAAACCTGATGCGGCTGTGGGAGTGGGTGGCTATGCCTCCGGACCATTATTATACGCTGCTTCTCAAATGAATATTCCTTATCTTATTCAGGAGCAAAATTCGTATGCCGGAATTACAAATAAATGGCTTGGGAAAAATGCAAAATTAATTTGCGTAGCATTCGAGGGAATGGAAAAATTCTTCCCGAAAGCTAAGATTTTACTCACCGGAAATCCTATCCGCAAGGAAGTAGTAGATATTGAAAATAAACGTTTTGAAGCAGCAGAGCTTTTAAGTCTCTCGCCTCATAAAAAAACAATTCTAATAACCGGTGGTAGCCTCGGCTCTGCTACGCTCAATAAAAGCGTGCTTGCCGCAATTGATAAAATTATTGCCGCCGATGTGCAAATTATCTGGCAAACTGGAAAATATTATTTCCAATCAATCAACGAACAACTAAAAGGGAAGGAGCATCCAAATTTAAAGGTTCTTGAATTTTTACATCGTATGGATTTGGCCTATGCAGCGTGCGATCTCGTAATTTCTAGAGCCGGTGCTGGTACAATAGCGGAATTATGTGCCGTGAAAAAACCAACAATCCTTGTCCCTTCGCCAAATGTTGCCGAAGATCATCAAACAAAAAATGCAATGGCGCTAGTTGAGAAAAATGCAGCTCTATTAGTTTCAGATGCTACGGCAGAACACGAATTGATTGATGTTGCACTGCTTTTAATCAATAACAAAGAAAAATGTAAAGAATTGGCAAATCAGATAGGTAAAATGGAACTGCCTCATTCTGACGAAATTATAGCAAAAGAAGTATTCAAATTAGCTAAATAGAAAAACTATGGAACTGGAGAATATACAAAGGGTGTTTTTAATTGGTATTGGGGGTATAGGCATGAGCGGACTAGCACGTTATTTTAAAAAACGTGGCTGTGTGGTTTGTGGTTATGATAAAACAGGCACCCCTCTTACAGAGTCTTTAATGAATGAAGGTATTCCTGTTGTTTTTATGGATGATGAGGATAGTATCCAAGTAAGTTTCCTCGAAAATGATGCCAATACGCTAATCATTTACACTCCTGCGATTCCTTCAGATTCTAAAATATTGAATTTCTTCAAAGAGGGTGGATTTACGATGAAGAAACGTTCGGAAGTGCTCGGAATTATTAGTAAAGGGATGTTTACCATCGCTATTGCCGGTACTCACGGAAAAACTACAACATCCAGCATCGTAGCGCACGTACTTAAAGATTCGGGATATGATTGCTCTGCTTTTCTTGGTGGGATTGCTACAAACTATAATTCAAATGTACTATTCGGCGATAACAATACCATGGTGGTTGAAGCGGATGAGTATGATCGCTCTTTCTTAACACTGCACCCTGATATTGCTATCGTTACTTCTATGGATGCCGATCACCTCGATATTTATGGGGATAAATCGCATCTCGTTGATTCTTTTAAGCAGTTTACTGCTCAACTGAAAGAGGGTGGACGGTTAATCTATAGGCAAGGTCTTGATCTTAGCAATGGTAAAACTTATTCTGCCAATGTGGTTGCTGATATTCAGGCGGTTAATGTGCGAATTAAAGATGGTAGCTTCTTCTTCGATTTTAAAAATGCAAATGGAATAATCGAAAATATTCAATTAGGCTTACCAGGTTTACATAATATTGAAAATGCCGTTGCAGCCATTGAAGTGGCACTTCATCTGGGAATTTCAGCAGATAAAATTCGTAATGCTCTGGCAAATTTCCTAGGTGTAAAACGTCGCTTTGAATATGTGGTGAAATCGCCTGAGCATATTTATATCGACGATTATGCACATCATCCTGAAGAATTAAGGGCTTGTATTCAGGCAGTGAAAAGCTTGTACCCTAATAAAAAGCTAATGGCAATTTTTCAACCGCACTTGTTTACTCGGACTAGAGATTTTGCTGATGGATTTGCAGAAGTACTTGGAATGATTGATGATTTAATTATGCTTGATATATACCCAGCTAGAGAGCTTCCTATTGAAGGGGTTAATTCAGCAATGATTCTCAATAAGATCAATAATCCTAAAAAACAGATTCTAAGCAAGCAAGATGCCATTGAATATGTGCGTGCTAATAAACCTGAATTGCTACTCACTGTAGGTGCTGGAGATATCGATACTTTAATTCAACCTTTAAAAACAATATTCCAAAATGTTTAAAAATATTAACTGGAAGGATATTTTAATAGCTTTTACTTGGCTTGTGAGCCTCTCGGGACTTGTCTTATTGATGAGTTTTATTGAGGTGAAAAAGGGAAGTCAGAAGTGTAAGGATTTAAAAGTTATCCTTCCAGGAAGAAATAATTTTATTGAGCGTAATGAGGTCGATAGAATCCTCATGGAGGCTGGGGGCACTCTCATTGGTAGAGATCTCAGAGATATAAATATTCACAAATTGGAGAACTCCCTTAAAATTAATCCTTTTATTGAGTTTGCTAAGGTTTATGTAGATATGGATGGTGTCATTCATGCTGAAGTCAGACAAAGACAGCCTATTTTAAGATTAATTAATAGAGCAAATGTTCAATTTTATATTGATGAAAATGGCTTAAAAATGCCTCTTTCAGAGAATTTTACTGCGAATGTATTGGTGGCTAACGGATTAATTGACGAAGATTTTTCTGGTAAAGTGGATACTCTGAGTACTAAACTGGCTAAAGATCTCTTCCGAATGGCTCAATTTATAAAAGCAGATACAATTTGGGATAGTCAAATAGAACAACTCTATGTAGATGTTAAAGGAGATATTGAGATGGTGCCAAGGGTAGGTAATCATAAAATTATTTTAGGTGATGCGGATTCATTGCAAAGCAAGTTTAAAAACCTACTTGTTTTTTATAAGAAAGCTATCCCTAAAGTGGGATGGGATACGTACAACACCATCAACCTGAAATTTGCTAATCAGGTTGTATGTTCTAAAAGCAACCTTAATGCAAGTAAATTAATTGTAGATAGCATTCCAAACACTGTTGATAGTACAGTGGTTTTAAATAAAGAATTAACAAAAAATTAAATATAAACCCTATGGATCAAATTAACTCAGCTTCAGCTAAAAATTCACCAATTGTTGTCGGTCTGGATATCGGTACAACTAAAATCTGCGTTACCGTTGGTCGTAGAAGCGAACATGGTAAAATTGAAATTTTGGGTATGGGTAAAGCCGAATCGGCCGGAGTAACCCGTGGCGTGGTTTCCAATATCCAGAAAACTGTTCAAGCGATCATGCAAGCAGTTGAAGAAGCCAGTGCACAATCAAATGTTGACATTAAAATTGTTAATGTTGGTATCGCTGGGCAACACATCAAAAGTTTGCAACACCGTGGTATATTGACTCGTAAAGAGCTTAATACCGAGATTCAGCGTAAGGATATCGATAAGCTAATCGAAGACATGTACAAATTACTGATGCCTCCAGGTGAAGAAATTATTCATGTTTTACCGCAGGAATTTACTGTGGATAATGAGCCTGGTATCAAAGATCCAATTGGTATGTCTGGTGTTCGTCTTGAAGCTAATTTCCATATTATCTCTGGTCACGTAAGTGCTGTGAAAAACATTTTAAAATGTGTAAATAATGCAGACCTTGAGACTCATGAGCTTATTCTTGAGCCGCTTGCCTCTTCCGAATCAGTCTTAAGTGATGAAGAGAAGGAAGCTGGTGTTGTTTTAGTGGATATTGGTGGTGGTACTACTGATGTGGCTATCTTCCATGAAGGTATTATTCGTCATACCGCCGTAATTCCTTTTGGTGGAAATAGCGTTACCGAAGATATTCGTGAAGGTTGCTCAGTAATGCGTAATCAAGCGGAACTACTTAAAACTCGATTCGGTTCTGCTCTAGCCGATGAAAATAAAGAGAATGAAATTATTTGCGTTCCAGGATTAAGAGGTAGAGATCCTAAAGAAATCTCAGTTAAAAACCTTGCTTATGTAATCCAGGCACGTATGGAAGAGATTATCGAACACGTGTACTATGAGATTAAGTCTTCAGGTTATGAGAAGAAATTAATTGCTGGTGTGGTAATTACTGGTGGTGGTGCACAGTTAAAACATCTTCCTCAATTGGTTGAATTTGTGACTGGCTTAGATAGTCGTATTGGATATCCTAATGAGCACCTCGCTAAAAATGATGTGCTTCCAAAGTCTGTTTATGAAGAATTGAAAAGCCCAATGTACGCCACAGGTATTGGTCTGCTAATTAAAGGTATTCAAAAAGCTGAACTACAGGAAGATTTTACTTCGAGTATAAGTACCTCTGATGAGAAAGTAGCCTCTCCTATGAAAGAGAAAAAGGCACTAGGAATGTTCGGTTGGATATTGGAGTCGGGCGCAAAATTCATTAAGGATGATATCAAAGACGAGGATTATGTTCGTTAATTATCCACAATCATTGAGTTTCCCACATTTTAACAAATGTGGATAAGTAATGTGGATAAATAACTATAATTACGTGTCAAAATTTTAGAGAACTATATAATTCTAATCAACTGATAATTAAGTATATGCAGTTTGAAATGTTAAAGGAAAAGTCATCAATCATTAAGGTAATTGGTGTTGGTGGCGGCGGCGGAAATGCTGTAAATCATATGTACCGTCAAGGAATAACTGGTGTTGATTTTATTATTTGTAATACTGACGCGCAAGCCCTTGAATTAAGTCCGATACCTAACAAGGTTCAACTCGGCGCCAGCTTGACCGAAGGGATGGGAGCAGGCTCTATCCCTGAAGTGGGAAAGAACTCAGCCATCGAAAATATTGACGACATCAAAAGGATGTTAGGTCCAAATACCAAAATGCTTTTTATTACCGCAGGAATGGGTGGTGGTACCGGAACCGGTGCTAGCCCTATAATCGCAAAAGCAGCTAAAGAAATGGGTATTCTTACCGTAGGTATTATTACCACTCCTTTTTCTTTTGAAGGTAAACGCAGAAAAACTCAAGCTGAAGAGGGTTTAGAGGAGTTTAAAAAACAAGTTGATTCGTACTTAGTGATTTCTAATGATCGCCTACGTGAAATATTTGGAAATTTAACGCTAGGCTCTGCATTTGCTCAAGCAGATAATATTTTAACAACTGCAGCCAAGGGGATTGCAGAAATTATTACCATTCCTGGTTATATAAACGTCGATTTTAAAGATGTGCGTACCGTAATGCAAGAAAGCGGTGTGGCCATCATGGGTAGTTTTGCTGCCGAAGGTGAAAATCGTGCGCTAAGAGCGGTTGAAGGTGCTTTAGCATCGCCATTATTGAAAGATAATGAAATTGAAGGTGCTCGTTATATCCTTTTAAATATTAGTTCTGGTGATAAAGAGGTTACCATGGACGAGGTGACTGTTATCACTGATTTTATCCAACAAGAAGCTGGCTTAGCTGCCGATTTAATTTGGGGTAATTGTAGTGATCAAGGCCTTGGTGAAAAAATCTCTGTTACCATTATTGCAACCGGCTTCCAAACCATGGAAGAGCGTGAAGTTGAAAAAAGTCAGGTGCGTAAAGTATCTCTCTTAACTCCTGAACAAGCTCCTTTAGTGAAGCCAGTTCAATCAAATAACTTTATTCAAGAGAAAAAGGAAGAGCTTACTGAAGAAATTAATGAGCCTGTACTTAAATTAAATCAAGATAGTCAGGTAGATCTTTTTGCAGGTTATTTCCATAGCACTCCTAAAGTTGAAGAGCTTATAGTTCCTAATCCAGATCTTATTAGACATGAACTAGAGGAGGATACTCCAATGGATATTAGTCCGCTTGAGACTAGTTTTGAGTTTGAAATCAAAACAGAAGTATTTACTCAAGATGAACCTGAAATTCAGGAAGTTGAATTTATTCAAGAGGAAACAGTGTTCCAACTTCAAGAAGATGTTGAAGAAGCAACAATCGCTTGGGAAAATCCTGACGAAAATAAAACTGATGATTCTATCGAAGAACAATTACGTAAATCGAAAGAAAGAATTCTACGCCTTAAAGATCTAAGTATGAAGCTTCGTACAAGTAATGGATTGCAGGAACTAGAAAATGAACCTGCTTACAAACGCAAGCAAATGTCATTGCATGATGTGCCCCATTCTTCAGAGTCTGAAGTTTCACGTTTTACTTTAAGTAATGATGAAGGCATTACCGAAATTAGACCGAATAATTCTTTTTTACATGATAATGTAGACTAAAAGAAATGAAGTTTATATTAAAAGGCTTTTATTTGAATAATAAAGGCCTTTTTTGTTTAAACATTTTAATTTATATATTCCAATTTAGCTTTTGATTTTCAGCTTGCTATACCTTAACTTTGCGCCAAATATCCGTTAACTATAAAAATTATATACATTGGATTTATTTGATAAAATTTCGAAAAATATGGGACCCCTGGGCCAGCACCAGAAAATGGCTCATGGTTATTTCTCCTTTCCTAAACTGGAGGGTGAAATAGCTCCACATATGATGTTCAGAGGTAAAGAACACCTGGTTTGGAGTCTTAATAATTACCTCGGACTAGCAAATCATCCGGAAGTTCGTAAAGCTGATATCGAAGGTGCTCAAGAATATGGCCTAGCTTACCCTATGGGTGCTCGTATGATGTCAGGTAACTCTAATCATCATGAAGCCCTTGAAAGAGAGCTTGCCGAATTTGTTGGTAAACAAGATGCATTTCTGTTAAACTTTGGTTATCAGGGTATTATGTCGGCAATTGATGCAATCGTAGATAGACACGACGTAATCGTTTACGATGCTGAATCTCACGCTTGTATCATTGATGGTGTTCGTTTACACCAAGGTAAACGCTTTGTTTATTCTCATAATGATATGGTGAGTTTAGAAAAGCAATTAGAAAGAGCTACTAGATGGGTTGAAAATACAGGCGGAGCAATTTTAGTAATTACTGAAGGTGTATTCGGTATGTCGGGCGCGCAAGGTAAATTAAAAGAGGTTGTTGACCTTAAAAGTAAATTTAGCTTCCGTCTCCTAATTGATGATGCACATGGTTTTGGTACCATGGGCGCTACAGGGGCTGGTACGCATGAAGCACAAAATTGTATCGATGGTGTTGATATTTATTTCGGAACTTTCGCCAAATCTATGGCCGGAATCGGTGCTTTTATTGCCGCAACTGAAGAAATTACAAATTATTTCCGCTATAATATGCGCTCCCAAATTTTTGCTAAATCCTTACCTATGCCAATGGTTGTTGGTCTGCGTAAACGATTAGAATTATTGAAGAGCCAACCTGAAATGAGAGAAAAGCTTTGGTTTATCGCTAAAACTCTTCAATCGGGACTTAAAGAAAGAGGTTTTGATATCGGTGTAACTGATACTATGGTAACTCCTGTATTCCTTCAAGGTGAACTCCAAGAGGCTACAGCAATCACGATGGACCTAAGAGAGAATTACGGTATTTTCTGTTCTATCGTAGTTTACCCGGTTATCCCTAAAGGTTTAATCATGCTTCGCTTAATTCCTACGGCACTTCATACCATTGAAGACGTAAATCGCACTTTAGATGCTTATAGCGAACTCGCTGAAAAACTTAAAAAAGGACACTACAAGGAAAAAGCAGCATTAAATGCCTAAATAATTTACAAGTAGTAATACTCATTTTTTAATTTTTTTTAAATGCCCTCAGACTAATTCTGAGGGTATTTTTATTTATAATTAATATATAAATCCTTGATTTACAGGCGTTTAATTGCTGAAATTTTTCTTTATATAACGCTGTTTTTAATAAATGCTTGTTTAAACTCCATAAGCGCATTATTTTATTTTTTCATTTTTGCTTTTTTTATAAAAAATCCTTTTAAATTAGATTTAAGTAACATTACTAACCTTAAACTAAAAGAGTAAAAAAATGAAAAAATTCACCGAAGCAAAAAATTTATTTGCGTCTCTAGAAGCAGATGCTGACAAGTTCTACACTAAAGGTAACAGCGCAGCTGGAACTCGTGTAAGAAAAGGCATGCAAGATCTAAAAAACCTAGCTCAAGCTATTCGTCTTGAAGTTCAGGACATGAAGAATAAAGAAGCAGCGAAAGCAGCTAAGAAATAATAAATTCTTCTTAAAAAAGAAGGCCCGTTCATTAGAGCGGGCCTTCTTTATTTTAAAGCATTGTTGTCCGGTTAAAAAATTAAAATAATACTCTTTCTTTTGAAGGCCAAAAGAAACAAAATCCTATTTTTTCCACCAAGGCAGCTGGCTCAATCCCACCACACACAAAAGCCAAAAGCGCACGGGCTTCGTTTTACGGAAGGGTAAAACAATGCCCCTTCCAAACGCGCAAGGCCCTCTTTCGCCTTTTGTTTTACAGCTGCTGGGGAAAAAGCATAACGCCTAAACCGAGGTACGTTTGATATAAATTTATTATAGGATGAGATCTCTCTATGCCACACGTTTATTTTAAATAACACGCATAGACTGGCATGTTCGAGATGACGCTGTGGTGAATTGACGTTAGACCGTCATTTCGAACACTCAGGTAGAATCGTGAATCTAAATAAGAGCGTGATGAGTGGAGAAATCTCATTCGGAAAAAAAACCATTATTTAGCAGGATTGCCAGCACTGTCCTAACCCTACCTCTCTTCCGTCTTGGCTGGTGCGGCAATGATTTACACTGCCTAACCACTGCCTTTCATAGCATCAGACGCAGCGGTGGCTTTTATTCGAATTTGTTTATTGTTTTTTAAAGGCTCTCATGGTCTCGGCGAAGAGCCTCGGCTTGGTCCTTTTCAGCTATAGGAAAAGAAAAAATCAACCTTTCATATTATTAGACGCAGCACTGGAATTTTGCTAATTTTTGCTACAGGAAATTAGAGAGAATAATCATGAGTTAATAATTTGATCTTTTATCTTGAAATCTCAATTTCTCCAAACACTAGTGATTTTAAATAGCTTTTAAAAGCTCTAACTGAGCTCGTAGCTGCTCTTCAGTACTTTTACTGACATTTACCAACGGAAGGCGCATCGTGTCTCCACAGAGCCCCAATTGCTTCATAGCCGATTTTATACCTCCTGGATTACCTTCAGCAAAACATAATGCTGTAATCTCTGTCAAACTGTGGTGCAAAGGCTGTGCCTCTATAAACTTCCCATCCAAACACATTCTTACCATCGTTGAAAATATCCCCGGAAGGGCATTTCCTATCACTGATATTACTCCGGCAGCTCCCATCGCAATTAAAGGCAAGGTAATAGGATCATCTCCCGATAAAAACAAGAAATCGGCTGGTTTATCCTTTATAATTTTATTGAATTGATCAAAATTTCCTGAAGCTTCCTTCATGGCAATAATATTCTTGAAATCATGCGCCAAACGAAGTGTAGTGTCAGCGGTCATATTTACTCCCGTTCTACCCGGAACGTTATATAAAATGATCGGTAAAATGCTTTCTTCCGCTATCGCCTTGTAATGTTGGTATATTCCTTCTTGTGTA
>NZ_JBIIPN010000158.1:0-5295 GCF_044342615.1 Daejeonella sp.
GGTTAATTGTTGGTTTATTAGATGGAACTTATCTAACAGGTACACCGGGAAGTGTAATCGACCCACGTAGAAATAATATGATAACCGCATCTGTTGATGGGACGTTCAGAGGAACCAATCCAGGGTCTTCGGATCCTGGTACTGTTGCTTTAAAAAATCAAATTCCTAATCCTTGGGGCTCTTTAGCGAGTGCAAATCCAGGTGCTGGACAAGGTAAATACATTTTTAAAGACGATGCAGGGTTTCCAATAATGACCTTCGCTGAGATGCAATTCATTAAGGCAGAAGCTGCTTTTAGAGCAGGAAATCCTGGTTTAGCATTAACTGCTTACCAAGCTGGTATTGGTGCAAGTATAGATTTTGTGAGCTCGGTAGGTCCGGTAATTACACCAGCCGCAAAAGCTGCCTATTTGGCAAGTGACGCAGTGAAAAAAACTGCTGCTACATTAACGTTAGCAGACATTATGTTGCAAAAATATTTAGCGCTTTATGGTTATGGTTTTGTAGAAACTTGGAACGATTTACGTAAATACAATTACAATGTTGGAGATGCAAAAGGCAATAATCCCTACGTAAATGCATTTTTCTTTCCAACATCTTTCTTTGCAGATAATGGTGGTAAACCAGCACAACGTACGCGTCCAAGATATAATTCAGAATACCTTTGGAATGTAGAGGCACTTAAGAAAATTGGTGCTGATAAAGTTGATTATCATACCTATAAAATGTGGTTTACTGAGCCTTAATCTTTATAAAATTAAATAAACATGAAAAAATTATTATATATAATCGCGGCTTGTGCAACGCTATTTACAGCTTGCGAAAAAGGAATGCTAGTAGAAACTACCGAATATGAAAAGGTAGCTCCTGGTAATCCGAAGTATTCTTATGTCAAGATTTTAAATTTGACACCGTCTAGTCCTGTAATTAATTACTATATAGATGGGCCTAAGTTTACATCTGCTTTATCATCAACTGGCTTAGAAACGGCAGGTTTTGCTTACAATGGGCTGTTTCCAGATTTAGGCTATGCGGTAACTTCTCCAGGTAACCATCAGTTAACAGCTAAAATTTTGCCTAAAGCTACTGTAGACCCAGGCTTGCAAGTATTAGACAAGCAAATTACTACAGCTCCTGGTAAATACTATACCGTTATTACTGGTGGCACTTATGGTTTGGATAAAACTATTCCATCAATATTGGTGTTGGAAGATAAACAACCTGCTTTAGATACTTCAAAAGTTTTTGTTCGTTTGGTTAACTTTTATAACGGTGGGCCAAGCTATGACTTAGTAAAAGATTCTGCTACAGGAACTAAATTAGTTTCTAATGTAGCTTTTGGTACTGCTTCAGAGTTTGTTGAGATACCTGGTACAGCTGGTGTAGGTGGGAGCACTGCTTCAGTAAAATTATTTTTCAATAATTCTGCTACGGGAGTTACTCAAATTGCGGCAGGTACAACTTTAAATTTTCCCAAAGGGAGAGCTTATACAGTTTATACTAGAGGAATATTGGGAAATACTTTATTTCCTTTCTCTGCAACTTTCTATACTACGTTTTATTAAGAAAAGTTAATTGTGATAAATAAAGAGGCTGTATCGGTATTTTGATACAGCCTCTTTTTTTTACAATATTTTTAATCCTAAGCTCAAATGAAATAATCGCTGTTGCTGATTATACTTTTCACTTTGACTGATATTACTCAATCCAGCTTCGTAACGTGCATCAAAGGTTAAATTACCTAAGTCGAAACCTGCCCCTGCCTGCAAACCTAAAGTTTGATTTTTATAATTTCCGAAATCACTGACTTGATTATAGGCTGCTCCAAGACTATTATCCTCATCAAGAACAAATGAGATTATTGGGCCACCCATAAAACGAAGGTTTAATTTACTTGTACCGATAGAGGTTCCAACTAAAAGAGGTACATCGAGTGTGGTAAACTTTATTTCCCCTTTAACATCGGTAATGCTACCATTGGTTTGAATGCCGGTATATTCATTTCCTCTAGTTCCGAGGTAAAGCTCTGGTTGAAAATATAAACCTGCACCTCCCACGCGTGCAAATACTCCAGCTTGGTATCCTAGAATACTGTTTTCATTAGTTAAATCATCTTTTGTTTTCAAATTAGAATAATTAACTCCGCCCTTAATTCCAAAAGTAAATTTGGATGATTGAGCCATGGTACTTAGTCCGCTAAGCGCCAAAAGGCATGTCAATAGTATCGTCTTTTTCATGTGTTCTATAAATTAATTTTCTAAAATTGATGCAATAGCTATTCCAAAAACCTTTAATTGCTCAATTATTCGAAATAGCTTGAAATTTGTCGCGATAAAAATTAATTTTGTGCAAATTTGAGCCATGGCAGAGATCAGCATCAGTAATACAGAATGGGATCGTTTAAAGTTAAAACTTAAACGTAAATACAATCATCTTAGCGAAGAAGATCTTTCTTATCAGCAGGGTCAGGAGGAGGAATTAATTACTCGTTTAATGCAAAGATTAAAGCGTAAGCGTGAATACGTGGTATTTACCCTAGAAAAGGGCCTTCAATTTCTCGAAACAAACCGTTTATAATTTAGGCTTTATAGTCTTTGTCTTATTTTCTTAAATAATAGGACGGTTTTTTGTAATTTAAATTTCTAATTTAAACGTATGAACAATCAGTCCGCCGCAAAATCTGGTCTTCAAAAAGCCGCCAAGGGTTTTTTCCTAATCCTTGCTATAATATCTTTTTTCTCTTTTTCCTACGTTGAAGACTTGTTTCAGGTGTCCAAGAATCTGGACATTTTTGCTGCAGTTTATAAACAGTTGAGCATGAATTACGTGGATGAGGTAAATTCATCAAAAGTGATGAAAACAGGTATCGATGCGATGCTAGATGATCTCGATCCCTATACCCAATATATTCCTGAATCGGAGATTGAAGATTATAAACTAAAATATGTTAGCAATCAATATGGTGGTATTGGCGCAACTATTTCTTATAGAGATGGAAAAGTAATTGTTGCAGAGCCATTTGAGGGTTTTCCGGCACAAAAAGGCGGTTTAAGAGCAGGGGATGAGTTGCTAAAAATATTTGATGTTTCGCTCAAGGGAAAGAACAATCAAGATGTGAGTGCTATGCTTAAGGGGCAGAAAAGTACAAATGTAGATCTGCTTATTCAGAGGCCTGGTGTCGATAAACCTATTGAATTACAATTACTTAGAGAAGAAATTAAGCGTGGAAACGTGAGTTATTACGGAATGCTTCCCAATTCTGTTGGCTATATTAAACTCGATCAATTTTTAGAAGATGCTGCAAAAGAGGTTGAGGATGCGCTTGTGGATCTCAAGAAAAATCAACTCAATGGATTAGTTCTGGACCTTCGAGATAATGGTGGTGGTATTTTACAGGAATCCGTAAAAATTGTCAATTTGTTTGTTGAAAAAGGTACTACAGTTGTGATTCAAAAGAGCAGAAATCGCGAAAATCCAATTATCTATAAAACTTCTTCTCCAGCAATGGAACCAGAGCTGCCTTTAATGGTGCTAGTTAACGGACAATCAGCTTCAGCTTCAGAAATAGTTGCTGGATCTCTGCAAGATCTCGATAGAGCTGTTGTGATAGGTCAGCGTAGCTTCGGTAAGGGATTGGTGCAGCAAACCTTTAATTTGCCTTATAACAGTCTTGTGAAGGTTACAGTGGCTAAATATTATACTCCATCGGGTAGATGTATTCAATCTTTAGATTATAATCAAAGAGATACTGAAGGTCAGGTAACTAAACTTGCTGATTCACTCATCACAGAATATAAAACCAAAAGCGGTCGTTCAGTGTATGATGGTAGTGGTATTTTTCCGGATATTTTTGTTAAACCATTGAAATATAGTTTGTTAACAAGAACATTAGAATCTGGTTTTCATGTTTTTGATTATGCAACTCAGTATCACCAAACAAAACCTAAAATGCCTGCTGCAAAGACCTTTAAGCTGAGCGATGCGGAATACGAAGATTTTGTCAAATTCCTTTCCACAAGAACTTATAATTATAAATCGGGGACCGAAAAGCTTTTAATTGATTTACTTGCTGAAGCCAAGAAAGAAAACAAGTTAGATCTATACAAGCCTGAAATAGATGCTTTAAATACTAAAATTTCAGTTTCTAAGAAGAATGATCTTTATCTGTTTAAGGATGAAATCAAAGAAGTGCTTGAAAGTGAAATTGTTTCGCGCTACTATTATCAAAAAGGGCGGACCGAACACAGTTTGCCAAATGATCAGGATCTGAATGAAGCAATCAAGTTATTTTCCAATAAAACGAAGCTAAGCTCTATTTTGAGGGGCGAAGGTGGATATGGGAGGATTGGGAAACCGGGAGAATAGTTATCAGTTATCAGTTGTCAGTTGTCAGGCTGGCGACATTTGGATCAGTTGGTAGTTGTCAGTTATCAGTTGTCAGGCTGGGTGGAGATGATTTGGAGGTAAATAATAAACTTTCTGGTTAATGGGTCCTTGCTCCTTATTCTTTATTCTATGCATTTTCCTTATTCCTTATTCAAAAAAAGGGGAACATTTTCATCTAAAAAAGATAAAAACATTCCCTTTTTTTAAAATTTCTATTTGAAGCTTAATCCCATATTATAAAGCATAAATGCCCATTTATCGGCTTGTTCTTCGATGATTTTTCCAGTAGGTTTTCCAGCGCCGTGGCCGGCATTCGTTTCGATTCTAATTAAAGCGGGACTAGCGCCATTGTGAAATTCTTGCAATTGAGCTGCGAATTTAAAGGAATGCGCTGGTACAACACGGTCATCATGATCTGCTGTGGTAATAAGCGTTGCTGGATAGGAAATACCTGGTTTTAGCGCATGATATGGTGAATATTTAAGCAAATATTCAAACATCTCTTTAGACTCTTCTGCAGTTCCATAATCGTATGCCCATCCTGCGCCAGCAGTAAATTTATTATATCGAAGCATGTCTAGTACTCCAACAGCTGGGAAGGCAACTTTAAATAATTCTGGTCGCTGAGCCATAGTTGCAGCAACCAATAAACCACCGTTTGATCCGCCAGAAATTGCTAAATATTCTTTAGACGTGTATTTATTGTTAATTAAGTATTCCGAGGCAGCGATAAAATCATCAAAAACATTTTGCTTTTGCATTTTAGTCCCAGCAAGGTGCCATTTTTCACCGTATTCACCACCGCCACGAAGGTTTGGAACGGCATAAATTCCCCCTTGCTCCAATAAAATAATATTTGAAGTACTAAATGCTGGAGTTAAGCTCACGCTAAAACCACCATAACCATAT
>NZ_JBIIPN010000139.1:0-6775 GCF_044342615.1 Daejeonella sp.
CACTTGATTTAGTTGATCAAATCATAAAATTGGATGATGATCGCCGTCAAACTCAGACTCAGTTAGACTCCATTGCTGCAGAAGCAAATGCAAGTGCTAAGAAAATTGGAGATTTAATGCGTCAGGGACTTAAAGACGAGGCAGAAAGCCTTAAACAGCAGTCGAATAGCTTTAAAGAGCAAACGAAAAACCTTAGTGATAAGCTTAGTGCCATCGAAATATTGTTGCAAAATGAGCTTGTTTTGCTTCCTAATTTGCCCCATGTATCAGTGCCGAAGGGTAAAACACCCGAAGAGAACGTGGTTGTTTTAGAGCATGGAGTAATTCCTAAATTGATGTCAAATGCACTTCCACATTGGGAGTTGGCTTCCAAATATGATATCATTGATTTTGAACTAGGCAATAAAATTGCTGGTGCTGGATTTCCTGTCTACAAGGGTAAAGGCGCCAAATTGCAACGTGCTTTGATTAATTTCTTTTTAGATCATGCCGACAAAGTGGGTTATCGTGAGATGCAACCACCAATTGTGGTAAATGAGGCTTCAGGCTTCGGAACAGGACAGCTTCCTGATAAAGAAGGACAGATGTACCATATTGGCATCGATAATTTATATTTAATTCCTACGGCAGAGGTTCCTGTTACTAATTTATACCGAGATGTAATTCTAAAGGAAGAAGAATTACCTGTAAAAAACTGTGCCTATACCCCTTGTTTCCGTCGTGAAGCAGGTTCTTATGGCGCACATGTACGTGGCTTAAACCGTTTACATCAATTTGATAAGGTTGAAATTGTACAGGTTGTACATCCCAATAATTCTTATGAGGTTCTTGAAGATATGAGCACCTATGTGCAATCACTTTTGAAAGCCTTAGAGCTTCCATACCGCGTGTTAAGTCTTTGTGGTGGCGATATGAGTTTCACTTCTGCTAAAACCTACGACATGGAAGTATGGTGCGCTGCACAGGCACGTTGGCTTGAAGTTTCTTCTGTATCTAACTTTGAAACTTATCAAAGTAACCGACTAAAATTGCGTTTCAAAAGCAAAGAAGGTAAATCTCAATTAGCGCATACATTAAATGGTAGTGCATTGGCATTGCCTCGTATTGTGGCTTCTTTATTGGAAAATAACCAAACAGAACAAGGAATTAAGATACCAGCAGCATTGGTTCCTTACACGGGATTTGAATATATTAACTAGAAATTAATTTATTATTTATTAGATCAATATCACTGATTATACTCAGTGATATTTGTTATCATTATTTGAATTTCTCATAGAGATTAAATTTTAATTTCGGTTTTCTCGTATTGGTTTTTACTGAGCTTCCATTCTTTTATTATAAAAGTGTAACCCCAATATGCTTTTCTATTTCTTAACATAGGTCAACTTTATTCCTTTTGATGTTTCGTATTTTTGAATTATAAAATTTACCAATATGAGTACAAAAAGTTTAGAATTAGTTGTTAGTCCGAGTCCGCCGCATTTTGTTGGCGATGGCTTTAGAGTGCATAATTTCGTGCCTAGTGCTTATAAATTAGATATGAAACGCATGGATCCAATTATTATGTTGGATTATAATTCAAAATATACCTTCGAGCCTAGTTTGGAGCCTAAAGGTGTGGGTGTACATCCACATCGTGGTTTTGAAACCGTAACTATCGCTTATAAAGGTCAAATTGAGCATCACGATAGTAGTGGAGGGGGTGGTGTGATTTCTGAAGGCGATGTACAATGGATGACCGCCGCAAGTGGTGTTTTACATAAAGAATTTCATGAGAAGGAATGGAGTAAAAAGGGCGGCGAGTTTCAAATGGTTCAGCTTTGGGTAAACTTGCCGGCAAAGTATAAAATGAGTACTCCTAAATATCAAGCTCTTGAAAACTATAAAATGACTCGTTTTCCGCTTGAAAATAATGCTGGTGAGATAGAAATTATTGCTGGTGAATACCAAGGAGTAAGTGGTACAGCTTCAACCTTTACGCCACTACATTTATTTAATGCTAGAATCAAGGAAGGAGCGAATGCAAATTTCAGCTTCCCTAATCATTTTAATACCGGATTATTAGTCGTTGAAGGTAGTATTAAGGTTAATAACAGCCAGGAAGTAGCTACTAATCATTTTGTGTTGATGGCTAATGATGGCGAAGATTTTGTTGTGGAGGCGACGAGCGATGCACTTGTTTTAGTTTTGAGTGGCGAACCAATTAATGAGCCTATTGCAAGCCACGGACCATTTGTTATGAACACTAGAGAAGAGATCGTTCAGGCATTTGAAGATTACAATAATGGAAAATTTGGGTATTTGGCCGATTAATTGAATTTAGGGCAGGCTGATTTTTTTAGCCCTGCCTTTTTCCTACAATCTGACTTAAGCATTCAAAAACTATTTGTCCCATAGTTTCGCAGCTTTTAAATGTTGGATTTTTATGGTAAGATGAGAGTTCTTTTCCTAGTTGCTTCACTTTTTCTTCGGGAGCTATCTGATCAATATCCATTACTCTAAAGAGTTCTTCAATACGATAGTGTCCAGTTCGGAATCGATTAGCGATAAGACTCCGCTCTTCTTCCTGATATTGCCTCATAGTGGTTTCATCCATGTGTTGCATCCCAAGTTGAACTAAGGCTAAGTTCTCCTTAAAATAATGGGGTAAATACATTTTGAGTCTTCCTTCATAAGATTGTTGATCGAAATCTATGGCTCTAAAACGGTATTGATTCCCCTCAATATCGGGTGTAATATCCACAACAAAGTTATAGGATCGCATATCGCCTAGGAGCCTGACAAAGCAGCGTTCATTAAACTTGACAAATTCTTTGCAGATTCTAATTTGATTAAATTTTGATGTTCCTATTCTTCTACTGATAAATTCATCGCCAGGTAAACCCGGAATATGCTCTTCAATTAAGGTATTGCTATCGGTTAGATAACTGATTCGGTTTGGTGATAAAATATGCTCGAGCTCGAGGCCGTAAACCCTCGAAGCATCTGCAATTTTCACATAAAAATGATCGTAATTGTCGTTTAGGCGATTGATGATACGAACTCTAAATGGTCTGGTATTGGCAAAGGTGCAATAATCAATACGTGCGACTGATAAATGCTCCATTACTGCGGTATCGCCGTCGGTATTCATGAGGGCATAAATATAGGTGAGACTTGGATAAAGCTCCTTCATCTCACTTTCATCATAATAAACGGTGTACCAAAGTGTGTCGCGTCCTTCCTTATCTCGCAAAGGAGTTTTGAGGTTAAAACGCATTAAATCAGAATATTGAACCGGAAGTTTTACCTCCCGGTCAAATTTTAATAAGTATTCACGAAGCTCAGGCCTGATGGGGTATATCTGTTTCTTCTTGGATGGAACAACATCTCTCGGCTCCTTTTGTTGTGAATGCATTTATTTTATGATTTTTATGGAAAGCTAAAATTAAAATAGTCTTTCCATAAAAATACGTATCGAAAGGCCGATTTGAGAATTATTTCTTGAATTTACGATTCAATAGCCTCAAATTATGCTTATTTTATTTCAAATACTGCCCTAATTTGGAAGTTGAGCTTAATTTTTTTGAAATCAATTTCTGGCATCATTTCTTCAACGGTATCGCTCATCATGACTTTAGCATACATCATTCGCTCAACTTGTGGTTCATTATTCATTTCTTGAATTTCTAATGGGCCAACTAAACTAGCACCAATCGATTGGGTCAAATATTCAGCTTTTTCTTTGGCATTTTGCAAAGCTTTAATTTTAAGCTCCTTTTTTAAGCTTTCTATTTTGGAGTACTCATAGCTTTCGATATTACTCGACTCAAGGCCCTTCGGGTCTATCGCACTCATTATTTCATTGAATTTATTAAGATCGCTAAGCTTGATGCGGTATTGTTTACTCGCTAAAAAATCACTTACTTTTTTTTTATTCCACCAGTTATTATAGCTTGTGATATTATTGATCATGAAATTTTCTTGCGGAATGCCGGCTTTTAAAACAGCAGTTTGTAATTGGCGCTCTAAATATTCAATGTCTACTTTATTTTTATTACTAGCATCTTTAAAATACTCTTTTAAAGAAATAGCTATGTAAAGGATATCAGGAGTTACCTCAGCCTCTGCCGAACCGCTTACTTCAATTTTTTTAGGCATGCTCATCATTTGTTGTGAGGATGCAGATAGGCTGAACAGACCTATTATTGCCAAAAGGATTATTTTTTTCATTTTAATTTGTTAATGTATGTATAATTTAATCTTAGAGAAAATTTCGTGCCAAAAATAGGAGATTATTAAATTATTAGATTGTTGAGCCCAAACCCCATGCTCAGTGTTAGGCTCGAAATGAACAGGGGGTGCTTGTTCCTTTTCGTATTTGTATTAACTCTCTAAAATAGGCATCCAAGCCATTTAATTCTTCAGCTGCGGGAGACAAAAGAACATGTTCTACCGGTAAATAATAACAAGTAATTTTAAGCAAAGGTCATTCCGAGCTCGCCCCCTTTGTCATCCTATGAAACAAAACATCAAATCTACCAACGCGTCATTCCGACGGAGGTACGACGAGGAATCTCATCATTAGACGATTCGAGCTCGCAGAATGAGATTTCTCCATGCCTCACACTCATCGTAAATAACATATAAAGATTGACATGTTCGAAATGACGCGGTGGTGCTTCAGACGATAACAATACCAAGAAATTTACCCCAATAAAAAAGGCCTTTTCAGGCCTCTAAATTTATTCTTCGATAACTTCACTGTGTATGTGAACTTCTTCTTCTTTTTCTTCCTTGAAGTAGGTTTTTTGATATATTAATATCATAATTACACCAATGGAGATTGCAGAATCGGCTAGGTTAAATACAGGTCTGAAGAAAATGAGCTCTTCGCCACCCCAGAATGGTACCCATGATGGGTATGTGCCTTGAATGATTGGCATGTAAAACATATCAACTACTTTACCATGAAAAAGGCTCGAATATCCGCCTTCAGCGGGCATAAATTGAGCAGGTTCATAATAGGAGCTTTCGCTAAAGATCATCCCATAAAAGCTTGAATCAATGATGTTTCCCATTGCTCCAGCAAAGATGAGCGATAAATTCATGATTAACCCACGGTGGTATTTATGCTTAATCATGTAGATTAAACCATAACCTATCCCAAGAACAGCAACGATACGAAATAAGGTTAGGGCAAGCTTACCAGCTTCACCACCAAACTCCATCCCAAAGGCCATTCCATTGTTTTCAGTAAAATGTATGATTGCCCAATTACCAATAATTTTAAATTCTTGGCCTAAGGTCATATTTAGCTTAATCCAAAACTTTAAAACCTGGTCGGCAATTAATATAAAAACAATAGCAAGTACTGGATTGGTATAAGCTTTCATTTAGGACTGTTTCAATTTAGCTTCCATACTTAATGTTGCATGTGGTACGGCACGAAGGCGTTCCTTAGGAATTAATTTCCCTGTTTCTCTGCAAATACCATAGGTTTTATTCTCAATACGTACCAAAGCGTTCTCTAAATTATCAATAAACTTTCTCTGACGTGCTGCCAATTGATTAATTGATTCTTTTTCAAGTGTAGCAGAACCATCTTCAAGAGTTTTATATGCTCCAGAAGTATCGTCCGTACCATTCATATTTGGATTGCTTAATGACTGACTTAAAGCGGCTAATTCCTCTCTTGAGCTACGTATTTTTCCGGTTATAAGTTCTTTAAATTCCTGTAATTCTGAATCAGAATATCTAGTTTTTTCGTGTGCATCCATTTCTATCCTTTTTTAATAAGTATCATTAAATCGTGTTCATCAATGTTCACCACTTCGCCTCCATCTAGCTCATTTACAAGCTCTAAGGAGTCGGCCAGGATTTCGGCGCAAATATAAGACAAATTATTTTTCAAGGCGTCAGAAACATAAGGATGTTCTTTAACTTGTACCTTAATCTTGTCAGTAACCTCAAATCCTTGATCTTTACGCATATTTTGTATGCGGTTAACCAACTCTCTTGAAATTCCTTCTTGCTTTAGCTCCTCGTTAATGGTAATATCAAGTGCTACTGTTAATGCACCAATATTGGCAACTTGCCATCCCGGAACATCCTCTGCAACAATTTCTACATCATCAACAATGATTTGATAGGAAGTGTTTGGTATATCAATTTTTCCTTCGCTTTCAAAGCGATTTATGTCTTGTTGTGATAGCGAGCTTAATGCTTCTGCCACAACTTTCATATCCTTACCAACTTTTGGGCCTAAAGCTTTAAAATTGGGTTTTATTTTTTTACTGATAATCCCTGAAGTATCTGTAATATACTCAATTTCTTTGATATTTGTCTCGGAAAGGATCAAATCTTTGATTTTTTCTACTCGATCTTTAAACGTTTTGTCGAGCACAGGAATCAAGGCTTTTCCCAATGGCTGCCTTACATTAATACCTACTTTCTTCCTCAATGAAAGGATAAGTGATGAAATGTCTTGTGCAAGGGCCATGCGCTCTTCTAGGACTTTATCAACAAGGTTTTCTTGATATTCTGGGAAATCAGCCAAGTGAACAGAAAGAGCCTGCTCTTTACCAGTAATCTTGTTTAGGTCGATAAATAAGCGATCGCTAAAGAATGGAGCAACAGGAGCCATTAATTTAGCAATGGTATTTAAACAAGTATAAAGTGTTTGGTAAGCCGAAATTTTATCTTCAGAATAATCACCTTTCCAAAAACGGCGGCGACATAATCGTACGTACCAATTGCTCAAATGCTCATCTACAAAGTTTTGGATGGCACG
>NZ_JBIIPN010000140.1:0-6693 GCF_044342615.1 Daejeonella sp.
GGTTTATCATGTGGGTGGTGGGACTTTACAAGCTGAAAATCCTTTTAAAACCTATCTTAACTTCAGAAATAATTTAGTTCTGCTTCAAAAGAATCTTCCTGCAGGTAAAGCAACAATCATAATTTTTATCAGATTTTGGCTCGATTTTATTACTTTGATTAAATTCTTAATAGATGGAAAATTTAAAAATGCTCTAGCAATCAATCACGCTCATTTTTATTTTATTAAAAACATCTTTAAAAATATCCCTAAATCACGAAAAATTAAAAAAACTAAATTTAATGCCAAAGGATTATTCAATGGAAGTATTGTTTGGGAGTATTTTATAAATAAGAAAAAACATTTTTCAAGCTTAAAGAAAACTTTCTAGTGCTAATCGGTATCCGTTTAATCCAAACCCCGTTAATACACCCTTGCAATTTTTTCCAGTAAGTGAAATGTGTCTATATTCTTCTCTTGCATAGATATTTGAAATGTGTACTTCTACAACTGGCGTATTAATTCCAGCAATTGCATCCGAAATAGCGACAGAAGTATGGGTATATCCCCCAGCATTTAGAATAATACCATCATAATTGAATCCAACTTCATGTAATTTATTGATAATTTCACCTTCCACATTACTTTGAAAATAATCAAGCTCAATGATGCTATATTTGGACTTTAATTCTTCAAAATATGTTTCAAAATTGCTATCACCGTAAATTGATTTCTCACGTACGCCAAGTAAATTTAAATTTGGTCCGTTAATTATCTGTATTTTCATGAATTCTAATTCTTAAAGATTAATCAAACTTAAAAAATATTTTGGACTGGCAATCAGGTCTTATCGGCTTTAAATCATATTTAAGATTGGAACGTTCCCTATCGGCGAATACAATCGAAGCATATTTACATGATGTAGATAAGCTAAAGCAGTTTTTTATAGCTAAATCTGATAAAAAAGATTTAAAAAATATATCAAGTGATGATCTAAAAGATTTTTTAGTTTGGGTGAATGAATTGGGAATGCTTCCCCCTACTCAGGCAAGAGTTTTATCTGGTTTGAAAGCATTTTTTAAGTATTTAGTCCTTGAAAACATCATTAGTACCGATCCCTCAGCACTTTTAGAAAGCCCCAAAACAAGTCGCCGACTACCGGATACCCTAAACATTGTTGAAATTAATAGTATAATCGATGCAGTTGATCTTTCAAAACCTGAGGGTATGAGAAATAAGGCTATGTTAGAAATATTATATGGCTGTGGATTAAGGGTTTCTGAGCTTACTGGATTAAAAATCTCCAATCTATACTTAGATATCGATTTTATAAAAATTTTAGGAAAAGGCAATAAAGAACGGCTGGTACCCATTGGTTCAGATGCTGTTAAATATCTACGTATTTTTATTGATGAAATTCGCGTTCATATAAAAATAAAACCTGGAAATGAGGATTTTGTATTTTTGAATAATCGAGGAAACCCTATTTCAAGAGTTATGGTTTTTCTGATTATTAAAGATTTAGCCGTAAAAGCTGGAATTAAAAAGAGTATTAGTCCCCATACATTCAGACATTCATTTGCCACACATTTAATTGAGGGCGGAGCAGATTTAAGAGCTGTTCAAGAGATGCTTGGTCATGAAAGTATCACTACTACAGAGATTTACACTCACCTTGACCGCGATTATTTAAGAGAAACAATTATTCAGTTTCATCCAAGAAGCTAATCTATTGCTCCTCCTTGAAGAAAACTTTATAATAATTCATAGATTTATCATCATCATAGCCCTTTTCAATTAAATCTTTATTTCCGTGAATGTAGATATGAAAATTTTTATCAAGTTTTAATATACTTTTAAAGATTTTAGCTTGCTTTTTTACGGCTGCATTTGAAATATCGAATGGTTGATCTAATCCTGCATCAAACTCATCATTATATTCCTTGCTAAAATTTTTAAAGGATTCAATAGCTTTAGGATTTCCAATTACCTCTTCCGAAAACTCATCGATATCAAAACTATCCTTTTCTTTAAAGTACTTCATTGACTTATTTAAAAGATCTATTTTATCGGCTTTAGAAATATCAAATTGATCATCTATCTTATTAGTAATGAATTCTTTACAGACACCTAATGTTGTGTTAGTTTTATTGAAATTATCATTTCTAATTTTTAATTGTAAAAACTCATCCTTCCAATAAGCTGCATCTGTACGATTGGTTTGATCGATCACAATCACTTTAAAACCTTGATCTTTTTCAGAATTAAATATCAAACACCCCTTATCCAATTTGGTGATATTTATAGCATCTTCTTCGTATGTAAGTGCAAAACCACCCTCTTCTGGATTTACTTTTAGATAGCTCTCTTTAGTTTCTGATTTGAAAACACCAATGGCATCAACCATTTCACCTTCTAATTGAATATCTTTAAATGTGGCAATATAAAGCTCCCCAGACTTAATTTTAGGGTGATTTGATATATTGAATAAATGCTTTGTAATTTGTCCGCTTAACTCATGAAAACTAGAAGGGTCCTCAAAAATCATCGTACTAAAATGAAATAATTCATTTAAGTTGATATCATCGCTTGAATGTGTGAACCGAAATACTTCGTACGACTTTTCAAATGGAGATAAAAAATACTGCATTAAAAGTCGCCTAAGCGTTTCATCCTCTATGCTTAAGGTATTTTCTGATAAGCTATAAAACTCATTTAAAGACTTGTTTCCTACTCTATGGACAGAAATCTTAGCAAGTGTGGCATCAAAATAGGTAACCATGTTTTATTGGAGATGTTTTAGGGATGATAAAATTAGTGTAGAGAGGCTTTAATCATACGATCTTTACCATACATATCTTGACGGAGTTCTGCTGTCTTAAATCCTTTTTTTATTAATAATTCGACGGTTTCTTTGCCTAGATTTTCATTAATCTCAAGAAATAAGAACCCATTTTTTTTCAAGTTTTTTAAAGTAAAATTAGCAATGGCATCATAAAATATTAATGCTGAATCATCTGGGACAAATAAAGCAGTATGCGGCTCATGATTTAATACATTCTGATGCATTTCTAATTTCTCGGAATCTCTAACATAGGGAGGATTGCTAATTATTACATCATAAATTGTGTTGATTAGCGATTGTTTGATAGGATTTAGAATATTGTCCTCTATGAAATTAATCTCTGTTTTATTCAATTCAGCGTTCTTTTTCGCTGTATTTAAAGCAGTGTTTGAGATATCAACAGCTGAAATATCAGCTAAAGGAATATATTTTTTAATGGAAATAGGTATACATCCACTTCCTGTACCGATGTCTAATATTTTTAAGACCTCTGTTTCACCATTCATTTCTCGAATGGTAATAAGTGCCCAATCAATTAACTCTTCTGTCTCAGATCTTGGAATGAGTACCGAGGGGTTCACTTTTAATTTTAAATCGTAAAATTCAGTTTCACCTAAAATATATTGTAGCGGACTCCCATTTTTTAATTGTTCAAGTATTTCAAGCAATTTAAATCGATCAGATTCAGCTAATTGATCTTCTTTCATGCTCAAATACTTGGCTCTTTCAATCTTGCAAATAGCGTTGATACTTAGCCAAGTAAGACTTTTTGCCTCTTGTGGATCATAAATAGAGGATAAAGCATCAATAAATTCTTTCTCGAGTTGTATGAAAGTCATGGCGCAAAGTAAACCAATTCGCTTTAAAATCCATAATTTCTAGATTTTCTTTCATTAGAATAAAATTGCAAAATCGATCAGTTTTTGTGTAATTGATGTTATTTTTGTGATATGGCTCAACATGAGTATTTTTTAAGACGTTGCATTGAACTTGCACGATTAGGTAAGGGCAAAGTTAGTCCAAATCCTATGGTAGGCTCTGTTATCGTATTTGAGGACAAAATTATTGGTGAAGGCTATCATATGGCATTTGGCGAGGCACATGCTGAAGTAAATGCTGTTAAAGACGTGTTTGATAAGCATGCAGATGCTAAGGAATTGCTTAAAAAATCAACCATTTATGTCAATTTGGAGCCTTGCTCCCACTATGGCAAAACTCCACCTTGTGCCGATTTAATCATTACACATGAAATTCCAAAAGCAGTAATTGGATGCCGCGATCCTTTTCCAGCTATAAACGGCAAAGGAATTGAAAAATTGAAAAATGCTGGGGTTGAGGTTATTGAAAATATACTTACTGAAAAAGCCTATAATCTTAATATACGATTTTTTACTCGAATAAACAAACAAAGACCCTACATTATCCTAAAATGGGCTGAAACTTCCAATGGATATTTTGCACCTTTAGATGGATCTCAAAAATGGATAAGTTCTCCAGAATCTAAACAATTAGTACACTGTTGGAGAGCTGAGGAAGATGCTGTTCTTATTGGTAAAAATACAGCTTTGGCAGATAATCCTAGATTAAATGTGCGAGAATGTGAAGGTAGAAATCCTATTCGTATTATAGTTGACAGCCGTTTAGAACTTCCTGCTGATCTAAATATTTTTGATCAAAGTCAGGATACTATTATTTTTAATCAAGAAAAGACAGAAGTAATTGGAAAAATTAAATTCCTAGAGCTTGAAAATTTCGATTATTTACCGCAGTTAATTGCTTATCAACTTTATTTGATGGATGTTCAATCATTGATTGTGGAAGGTGGTAAAGAAACATTAGAAATATTTATTAAAGCTGGATTATGGGATGAAGCTAGAGTATTTGTTTCTCCTGATTGTTGGGATGAAGGTGTTTTAGCGCCTAAAATGAATAACACTTTAATTGAAACTAAAAGTATCGGTACTGATACTTTAAAAATTTACAAAATATAGCCTGACATGATTTATATATTAATAAGTGTCTGTTTTAGTGTTTTAGTTTCTGTCCTCCTAAAACTCGCTAAGCGCTATGAAATTGATAATAAACAAGCCATTGCTTGGAATTACTCTATTGCCGGATTTTTAACATGGGTAATTTATAGGTCTGAAATTCCCAATTTAACAGAAAGTATTTTCCCTGTATATATTGCTTTGGGTTTACTTTTACCATCACTGTTTGTCATTTTAGCCTTATCAATTAGATATACGGGCATTGTCCGGACTGATATTGCGCAAAGATTATCCTTATTTATCCCAGTTTTATCCGCATTTTTCTTGTTTGGTGAAGAACAATCGGCAATTAAAATAATTGGTATTGGAATAGCTTTTCTTGCTATTATTTTTTCAATTCCATGGCAGAAGGATCAAGGTGAAAAATCTGGAGTCTGGCTCTATCCATTACTTGTTTTTATTGGTATGGGCATCATTGATACCCTATTTAAGCAAATAGCTAAAACAAGTGATATTCCCTTCACTTCCTCCCTATTTATTGTTTTCATCATTGCATTTTCAATCTCCATTTTTTATCTCCTTTATTTATATTTCTTTAATAAATTGAGGTTTACTTTAATCAATTTGATTTGTGGTTGGATTCTAGGAATAGCAAATTTCGGCAATATACTTTTTTACCTAAAAGCACATCAGGATTTGGCAAATCAGCCCTCCATTGTATTCTCAAGCATGAATATTGGTGTAATTCTTTTAGGATCTGCTGTTGGGATTTTTGTTTTTAAAGAGCGACTTAGTCGCTTAAACTATGCTGGTATCTTACTTGCCTTAATTTCTATTATAGTTTTATACTTTGCTCAATAAATGATGCTTTTTGATGATACCTATAAAACCATAGAAAAGGAAGCTGAAGGCATTTTTAGAGATAAAGGAAGCCGTTTTATTGCCTATTTATATCCCATAAAATCTGAAGAAGAAATAAAGAATATAATTGTTGATCTTAAAACTTTACATCCCAAGGCTCGTCATCACTGCTGGGCAATGAGACTTGGACCAGACCGTACAATTTTCCGAATTAACGATGACGGTGAACCTTCAGGAACAGCCGGTAGACCTATTTTAAATACGCTTTTATCTTCTGATTTAACAAATGTTTTAGCCGTTGTTGTTCGCTATTTTGGTGGGACATTATTGGGTGTTCCTGGATTAATTAATGCTTATAAATCTGCAACGGTAGATGCTATAAATCAGGCACATATCATTGAAAAAACAATTGATCTTATTTTTAAACTTGAATTTGGACATTCAGTAATGAATGAAGTGATGAAGATAATTAAAGATGAAGGTTTACGGATTTTTAATCAGCAATTTGACCTTAATTGTTCCTTAGATATTGAAATTAGGCAATCACAGGTGAATAAAGTTCTTGGTCGGCTAGAGAAAGTTGAAGGATTAAACTGGAAAGGATAAAACAGGATTGATAAAGAAAATCACTAAAATAAGCTGTAAATTTGTATTTAATCTAGCTCTTTGTCCATGAAAACCATCTCAAATTCCGATTTAATCATAAACCAAGATGGGAGCATCTATCACCTTAATTTATTGCCTGAGGATGTTGCAGATACCGTTATAACTGTTGGCGATCCTGAAAGAGTTAGCGAGGTAAGTAGATATTTTGATCGCATTGAATTGAAAAAAGGTAAGCGTGAATTTATTACTCATACCGGATATCTTGGTTCCAAACGCATTACTGTAATTTCTACAGGTATTGGTACAGACAATATTGATATTGTAATCAATGAACTTGATGCATTGGTTAATATAGATTTTAGTACAAGATCGGTAAAAGAGGATCTAAAAAGTCTAGATATTATTAGAATTGGA
>NZ_JBIIPN010000141.1:0-6678 GCF_044342615.1 Daejeonella sp.
AAAACAGTGGAGTGATCGCTGGAAGTGGGTGGAGGAGCCTTTATTTCGGTCCTACTGCTTTGTGCAAGTATCCGACAGCGATC
Source organism: Daejeonella sp. (assembly GCF_044342615.1). Taxonomy (GTDB): domain Bacteria; phylum Bacteroidota; class Bacteroidia; order Sphingobacteriales; family Sphingobacteriaceae; genus Daejeonella. Next base: position 84 of record NZ_JBIIPN010000141.1, read on the forward strand.
GGGAGAAGGTTTTAGCGGTGCAAGGGGTAGTTCGCTACGTTTTTCACTGTGGCAAACCGGCCACCATTAGAGAGAAAGAAATGGAGCTTCTTAAAAATTGGCTCCAAGAATATGATCACGAAAGCATTGAAGCACATAGCTTCCAAGCCAATGATAGAATTATAATTAAATCGGGCGCATTACTCGATAAACAAGCTCAGGTAATAGAAAGCAAAGGGAATCACCTCACGCTACTTTTACAAGATCTTGGTTTACAAGTAAAAGTAGACCTGAGGAAGAATATTGTTGAGAAGATAAAAACTACTTAAGAATATTCTTTATAGCTTATTTGTGGATGTCCCGGAATCGAAAATGGGACTGAAGGGGCGAAGCCACGTCTGGGAGTTGTCAGTTAGCGGTTGTCAGTTGTCAGTTATCAGTTGTCAGGCTGGGCGGAGAATGGGAGATAGCTAATTTTGAGAAATTGATTTTCAATTAATATTAATGAGTGCAAACCAGGTTATTTTATATCAAGATAATTCGCTTTCTAGTTCTATTGAGGTTCTCATAGAAGATGAAACAGTTTGGTTAACGCAATTACAAATGGCTATTTTGTTTAATGCTACTAAGCAAAATATTAGTTTGCACATTAATAACATTTTTAAGGAGGGGGAGTTAGAGGAAAACTCAACTGTCAAGGAATACTTGACAGCTCAAAATGAAGGCGGACGAAACGTCAAGCGAAAAGTTAAATTATACAATCTTGATATTATTATTTCGGTTGGTTATCGCGTTAAATCAAAGACAGGTACACAATTTCGGATTTGGGCTAATTCTATATTAAAGGATTATTTACTCAAAGGCTATGCACTTAATCATCGTGTAGAAGTTATAGAGAAAAAAATCAATTCGTTGGAAATAAAAAACAATGAATTTGATTTAATCCTAAAACCAAACTTACTTCCAAATCAAGGTATATTTTATGATGGACAAATTTTTGATGCGTATGAAATTGTATCAAGAATTATAAAGTCAGCTCAAAAATCTATTGTATTAATAGATAATTATTGTGATGAAAGTGTTTTATTATTACTCTCAAAGCGTATAGCAAAAGCAAAGGCTACAATTTATACAAATAAGGTAGATTCTGTTTTGAAGCTTGACTTAGAGAAACACAATCAACAGTATAATCCCATTTCAATTCAGATTTTGAAAAAATCACATGATCGTTTCTTAATCATCGACAATAAAGAATTATATCACATTGGGGCTTCATTAAAAGACTTAGGAAAGAAATGGTTTGCTTTCTCCAAATTACAACTGCCAGTTGCTCCTTTTTTAGAACAATTAGTTAAACAATAATTGTCTTAACTATGATTTAGATGATTTTCATGAATATATTGGATGAAATGTGAGATATGAGATATGAGATGTGAGATGTGAGAAATTCCCGCTTTCTTTTCTCCGCCCAGTCTGACAACTGACAACTGATTTTTATGTCGTTAGACTGATAACAGCCAACTAATTCTGACAACCGATCAAATTGTCTGAACTATGATTTTTAAGATTAGGATGATTAATGAGATTTTTAACGGATAATAACCCGAATATTTTTAGCCTTAGATGTCGTTAGTCTGATAACTGATAACCGACAACTGACAACCGATAACTGACAACCGATAACTGATAACCGATAACTGACAACCGATAAACAATGAAAACCGCCCTAATCACCGGCATCACAGGCCAAGATGGCTCATATTTAGCAGAATTACTCTTAGAAAAGGGTTATTTTGTGCATGGGATAAAGCGTAGGAGTTCTTCTATTAATACAGATAGGATAGATCATCTTTATCAGGATCCGCATGAGATGAATGTGCGTTTTAAATTGCATTATGGTGATTTAACCGACTCAACTAACCTCATTCGCATCATTCAGGAGACGCAGCCAGATGAGATTTATAACCTGGCAGCGATGAGTCACGTACATGTGAGCTTTGATACACCAGAGTACACCGCTAATGCAGATGGTATTGGTACTTTACGGATTTTGGAGGCTATACGAATTCTCGGTTTAGAGAAGAAAACACGTATTTATCAGGCTTCCACTTCCGAATTATACGGTTTGGTGCAGGAAGTCCCGCAATCTGAGAAAACCCCTTTTTATCCACGGTCACCCTATGCAGTGGCTAAAATGTATGCCTATTGGATCACGGTAAACTATCGTGAAGCCTATAATATGTATGCGTGCAACGGTATCTTATTCAATCATGAGAGTCCGGTAAGAGGTGAAACTTTCGTGACTCGTAAAATCACTAGAGCGGCAGCAAATATTGTATTAGGGCAACAAAATTGCCTTTATTTGGGTAATTTATCCGCTCAGCGCGATTGGGGACATGCGAAAGATTATGTGGAGGCCATGTGGTTGATCTTACAACAGGAGCAAGCAGAAGACTTCGTAATTGCAACAGGTGTAACCACTACCGTAAGGGATTTCGTGAAAATGAGTTTCGCGGAGCTGGGTATTGAGGTTGAATTTAGTGGGAAGGATGAGCAGGAGAAGGGTGTAATTATTGATATTGACGAGGATAAATGTAAGTCTTTGGGAATTGATCCCACAGCGATGAAATTTGGCCAAACAGTAGTGAAGGTGGACCCTAAATATTTCAGACCAACAGAGGTTGATTTATTAATTGGTGATCCAACCAAAGCGAATACGAAATTGGGTTGGAAACCGAAATACGATTTAGCGGGATTGGTGAAGGAGATGGTGATGGGGGATTTGGTGGTGATGAGGAAATAGGAGAGTTGTCTGTTGTCAGTTATCAGTTGTCAGACTAGGCGGAGAGGGGAAATCGGAACATCAATTAATTTTTTTAAACGCCACGCACCTGTCATCCCGAACGTAGAGAGGGAACTTCGTTTTAGGACAAGACAGACATTGGTTTTTAAGCGCCTTGTCATTGCGAGGAGGTACGACGAAGCAATTGCTTCGCTTCGCTCGCAATGACAAAGGGGCTACGCTCGCAATGTTAGACATCGGTTTTTAAGCGCCATGTCATTGCGAGGAGGTACGACGAAGCAATTGCTTCGCTTCGCTCGCAATGACATAAAAACACAAACATTCCCACAATTTCCATAACTTTACGAAATTGAAAAATTTAAACATGAACAAACTTTTTAAACTATTCAGTCTTTTACTGTTTTTAAGCTTTAGTATGCCGGTTTTAGCCCAGGTTAACCCTCAAAACCTCAGCAATATCCGTGTGGATGAGCTAAGTGATGATCAGGTGCGTGCTTTTATGCGCCAGGTGGAGGCTAGCGGACTAGGGGAAGCGCAGCTCGAGCAGATCGCGCAATCACGTGGCATGCGCCCCGAAGAAGTTAAAAAATTGCGTGAACGTGTTGATAAGCTGAAAAAAGGCGATAAAAAAGGCCAAGATCAAGCGGATCCTAATAAAGTAAATACCAAGAAAAATACTGATGGCCGTAGCTTTGAAGCTGAACAGGATAGCATCAGCATTGAAAAAGATCCCGAAACTGAGGCCGAAAAAGCATTGTTAGAACTTCGCTCTAAAATATTTGGTGCCGATCTTTTCAAAAATAAAAATCAAACCTTTGAACCTAATCTGAATATCGCTACGCCTAAAGGCTATGTGATTGGTGCTAACGACCAATTATTAATCGATTTGACTGGTAATTCTGAAGTGTCATATGATCTTAAGGTGAGTCCTGAAGGAACCATCAAGGTTGAATATGTAGGTATTATTCCCGTAGCTGGCCTAACTATTGAAGCAGCCACTACGCGCATTAAATCACGCATGGCGACGGTTTATGCAGGTTTATCCAGTGGAAATACACGCTTAAATGTGGCGATTGGCAATATCAGAAGTATTAAGGTGATATTGACGGGAGAAGTTAAAACTCCTGGTACTTATACGCTCCCTTCCTTGGCAACAGTATTTAATGCCTTATACTCATCTGGCGGTCCGACAGAAAATGGTTCCTTTCGTGCCATTGAATTGATCCGCTCGGGAAAGAAAATTGCCGTTTTAGATATCTATGAGTTCTTAATGAAGGGCGAAATTGCCACTAATTTAAAATTACAAGATCAAGACATCATCCGCATTCCGGTATATCAATCACGCATCGAAATCGTGGGTGAAGTGAAAAGACCGGGTATTTATGAATTGAAAGCAGGCGAAAGCTATGCCAATCTCCTAAATTATGCTGGTGGCTTTACTGAAAATGCCTATCAAGCAAGAGTAAAAGTCCTGAAAAATACCGATACCGAACGAAAGATTGCTGATATTGCTAAAGAGCAATTTGCTTCTTATCAGCCAGCTACGGGCGATAAATATTTTGTAGATCGTGTATTGGAGCGTTTTACCAACCGTGTACAAATTGAAGGTGCAGTCTTCAGACCTGGAGCCTATGAGCTAGAAAGCGGAATGAAGCTTTCTCAATTAATCCAAAAAGCCGATGGACTGAAAGAAGATGCCTTCCTATCTAGAGGCTATTTAACAAGGCTCAAGGCCGATAATCAGACGCAATTAATCTCATTTGATGTAGCGGCAATTATCTCAGGTAAAACACCAGATATTCAATTACAACGTGAAGACTTAATCTCAATTTCCTCCATTTTTGATCTCCAAGAAGAGTTTAAAGTGAGTATTGACGGGGAAGTTAGAGAACCTGGAGAATTTGATTATGCGCAAAACATGACTGTTGAAGAATTAATCATTCAAGCAGGTGGTTTCTCCGAAAGTGCGAGTCCGCAGCGTGTAGAAATTTCAAGAAGAGTACGCTCGAGCGATCAAAATTCCGAACTCTCCAAAACAGCCGAGGTTTTCTTGATTGATATCGATAAAAACCTGAATTTTTCTAAGCCTAAATTTGAATTGCAACCCTTTGATATCGTTTCGGTACGTAGCTCTATGGGTTATGAAATACAAAGACAAGTAAAAGTGGAGGGTGAAGTGCTTTATCCGGGCATGTACACCATTAGTAATAAAAATGAACGCGTTTCCGACTTGGTAGAACGTGCCGGTGGTTTAACAGCCTTAGCTTATGCGAAGGGTGCTTCCTTAAAGCGTGAAGGAATTACTAAAGTTAAAGGCTTGGATAAGGATGATGCTAAAGCGCAACAAGAATTAGCGGAAGAGGAGAAACAAAAGGTAAATAAATTAAAGCGTTTACAAGAAAATGCAGTGGATACCACTAATGTATCTTTGAAAGATGAAGAGGTTCTTAAAAATGTGTATGTGGGAATTAACCTAGAGAAAATTTTAGAGGCGCCTAAATCTTCTGCTGACCTTATTCTAGAGGAAGGTGATGTATTACGTATCCCGAAAGAATTACAAACCGTAAAGGTAAATGGTGCAGTACTTTATCCAGTAACAACCAGTTATACCGAAGGTAAAAAATTTAAATATTATGTTTCGCAGGGTGGTGGATTCTCAGAAAAATCGGTTCCTAAACGCTCCTATGTCATTTATGCAAATGGCTCAGTACGCAGTACAAGAAAAGTTTTCTTGTTTAATAATTACCCAAGCATAGATCCAGGATCAGAAGTATTTGTACCGAAAAAGGAAGCTAAACGACCAATTTCTGCTGGTGAAATTGTGGGTATATCTAGTGCCTTAGCTTCTATGGCAGTTATTATTTTAAATTTGGTGAAGTAAGATGAATAGCAATACCACACAAGATTATGCGAGTCAAAATTCAGTTGGCAATTCTGATTCGGATGAAATTTCATTAAGCGAGTTAATTTTAAAGATTCAAGAGTGGTGGGCTTATTTAATGAGGCAATGGAAGCTAATCATTTCGATGGCTTTCATTGGTAGTTTATTGGGTCTGGGCTATGCCTTTATAGAAAAACCTATTTATAAAGCGGAATTTAGCTTTGTATTGGAGGATGAAAAATCTGCCGGAGGCTTAGGTGGTGCTTTAGGTTTAGCAAGCCAATTTGGTTTAGACCTAGGCGGCGGTGGTGGCGGTGGAATATTTGCCGGTGATAATTTACTGGAATTGATGAAATCCAGATCCATGGTGCAAAAAGCCCTTTTGAGTCCGATTAGTGTAAATGGCAAAAGCCAAAGTTTAGCTGATTATTATATTTCATTTAGAGAAATGCGTGATGATTGGGAGGATAAGTCACAATTAACAAATTTAGGCTACTCTATACTTGCAGATCCATCTAGATTTAATAGAGCGCAAGACAGTATTTTAATGGAAATTCACAAAGAGATAATCAAAGATTTCTTAACCGTGGCCAAAATTGATAAAAAGTTAAGCATTTTAAAGGTTACCGTTAAAACTGAGAATGAAAGTTTTTCAAAAGCCTTTACCGAGGCTCTGGTTAGCGAGGTGTCTCAGTTTTATATAGAAACCAAGACCAAAAAATCTGCTAAGAATGTGGCTATTTTACAACATCAAACAGATTCGGTGCGTAATCAATTAAACCGTGCAATTTCGGGTGTAGCACAGTCCAATGATAATATTTTGAACTTGAATGCTTCACGCCAGGTCTTACGAACTTCTGGACAACAAAGGCAAATTGATGTACAAGCGAATACGGCTATCCTTACTGAATTGGTGAAGAATTTGGAGCTTT
>NZ_JBIIPN010000036.1:0-21638 GCF_044342615.1 Daejeonella sp.
CAGAATTTAAAAATCCGAAAGATAAGATTTTCTGGTCCACCATAGTGGTTATGGCTCCCTTATTAGGAACAACATTATATCTTAATATGGGTAAAAATCAAAAAATAAAGAAAATGCAATGACCAACCTCTTATTTTATAATATTGGAATATTAGAGTTAATACTGATTGCCTTTACAGCAATTTCGATAGTTCTTGTCATCCCTTTCTCAATATTTGATATCATAAAATCCAAGGAAATGAGCAATTATCGTAAACTCATTTGGATATTATTTATTCTAATGGCCCCACTTTTAGGAGCAATAATCTATCTACTATGGGGGCGTAAACAAAAAGCACTATGAGTACATTATTAATTTTACTATTCGTGGGTGGTGTATTACGATTTTTATTAGGAATCATCTGGTTCATTTTAATCGTGGTGACATTACTAGATCTCTTAAAAAGCCGACTTCCAACAAACACCAAATTACTATGGTTAATTGTAATTCTACTTGCACCAGTTTTAGGTTCAATTATTTATCTACTTGTAGGCAGGAACAATAAATTTTAATGCCTTTCTATTTGTTTTAAACTAAGTGGGATTAATCTTTTTGTTTTGAGATAAGTAAAAAAGACAATCAGAAGTGTCATACTACCACCAAAAAGTACGGATGGAATAGTTCCCATGAGTCTTGCTGTTGCTCCCGACTCAAAAGCACCAATTTCATTAGATGAGTTGATAAATATTCCATTCACCGCGGATACCCTTCCACGCATTTCTTCAGGAGTAAGAATTTGCAAAATAGTTGAGCGTATGATAACGCTAACACTATCAAATGCTCCCTCAAAAAATAGAAATAAAAGGGACAGGTAAAAATTTCTAGATAAACCAAAGCATATTATTGAAATACCAAAACCAGCCACAGCCAGCAAAAGATTCCGCCAAGGCTTATTCATGGGTGGATACTTTGCTAAAATAAACATCGTAACTACAGCACCCAAAGCAGGGGCCGCTCTCATAAATCCTAGACCTTCTGCCCCAACTTTCAATATATCATGTGCAAAAATAGGCATCAAGGCTACAGCACCCCCAAAAAATACTGAGAACATGTCAAGACTCAAGGCACCTAAAATCATTTTGCTTTTAAACACAAAACGAATCCCTTCCGAAAGGCTTTTAAAAATATTTTCCTTTGGTACAAAGGTGGCAGGATAGTTTTTTACGAAAAATTTAATACAAACAAGTGCAAGTGCAATAAAACTAACAATTACAATGAAGCAAGCTGTAATTCCACTAAAAGCATAGAGTAAACCACCAACTGCCGGACCCATAATAGATGCTGTTTGCCAACTACCACTATTCCAAGTTGAAGAATTTGTATAGTGTTCTTTCGGAATAATTTGAGCCATTAATGCAAAAGCGGTTGGCGAATAAAAGCCCCGCGCTATCCCGACACAAAAAATAATTCCATACATGATTAAGATAACCCATGTTTGCCCAATTACTTGGAGCACATCATTGGTTGTAACTATGGCTAGGATGGCAGAACAAAATAACATGGATGCAATAATCCATACCAATAGTTTTTTCTTGTCCGATTTATCTGCAATATATCCCCCATAAAGGGTTACAGTGATAGAGGGAATAGCTTCTGCAAGTCCGATTAAACCCAAAGAAAGAGGATCTTTTGTCAGCTGATAAATATGCCAACCAACAACTACCGCCTGAATTTGATAGGCAAAGGTGAAGAGGAAGCGCATGGCAATATAGGAGCGAAACTCCGGGAAACGCATTGCTACATAAGGATCCTTTTGAACGTTTCTTGCCTCAATCACTTCTTTATTTAAACTCAAAATTTATTCTGCTTCTTATTTAGTCCCATATTGATCAATGAGATAAATCAAAGATGTCATGGCTGCAGCGCCGAGCTCCAATTCGCGTCTATTCACATTCTCGAAAACATCATTGCTAGAATGGTGGATATCAAAATAACGTTGTGAATCTGGCCTAAAACCAATTAGAACCACATCTGGCATAATTCTCAGCGGACCGATATCAGCACCGCCACCCCCTGGAATTATAGCATCTACAAGGTAGGGGGCAAAAAGAGGTTTCCACTTAGAAAAATGTGCTAATGATTTTGGAGCATTTTCAACATTAAAACCACGAGGTGTATAACCACCCGCATCAGATTCTAAAGCGGCAATATGCTTTTCCTTATTTTGCTTTGCAATCTCAGCGTATTTCAGTCCCCCACGTAAACCATTCTCCTCATTCATAAACATGACCGCTCTAATGGTATGTCTGGGCTTCAAGTTCAGTTGTTTAAAAATTCTTAAAACTTCTACTGATTGCATGACACCTGTACCATCATCATGAGCACCTTCAGCAAGATCCCATGAATCAAGATGCCCACCAACAGAAATAATTCCTTCGGGGTCAACTGTACCTTTAATCTCACCAATAACATTATAAGAAACTGCATCAGGTAAGGTGCGGCAATTTTGTTTGAAATAAAATTGAGCTGAAGGATACTTTTTTTGCATTAATTTCTGACTAAGCAGATCAGCGGCTTTAGTACTTATTGCTGCTCCGGGAATTTTGTTAACTCCATCTTGATAAACCATTCCGCCAGTATGAGGAAAATCGTCGATTACGGAAGACATAGACCTTACGATAACAGCTACGGCACCTAGCTTGGCGGCTTCAATAGCACCCTGACTGCGCTGATTTACTGCTCCACTATAAGCTGAAAAAGTATTAAATAATTTAGGATCAAATGGGCGATTGAAAAAGATAATCTTGCCTTTTACAATATCGGCACCTAAAGCTTTAAGCTCTTCAAAGTTTTGAACCTCCAAAATTGGGGCAGTAATTCCTTTTGCACTAGTAGCAATAGATCCGCCAAGGGCAGCAATTGGAACAGGAATTTTAATCTTTCCATCTAAAATATATGCTTCTTCCTTTGCACCACGCTCCCACACAGGAACCATTAATTCTTGTAGATAAACACGGTCAAAACCATAATCTTCCATCAATTTTTTGGTCCAGTCGACAGATTTTTGCGCATTAGCTGAGCCACTAAGTCGCGGACCAATCTGCTTACACAGAAACTCCAAATTTTTATAGGCATGCCCATTTTCTAAGGCTTCATCATAAATTTTACGAATAATTATAGAATCAGGATTTTGCGCAAACAAGCTTGAACAAATAAAAAGAGCAGGAAATAGAGCTTTTAGAAATTTCATTGTAATAGAATTGTTTTAATAATCATATAATATTTAAGATATCTTATCCCAGCTTATACCGCCTGATTTTTTCTCAAAATATTTTCTTAAGATAAGGTTTTCTTCATTGATAAGGTCTGGGTCATTCTCAAGGACTTCAATAACAGTTTTTCTAGCCTCAGCCAACAATTGTTGATCAAGTGCAAGATCTGCCAATTTGAGGTCAAGAACACCACTTTGCTGTGTTCCTTCGATATTTCCTGGTCCACGAAGTTGCAAATCTATTTCTGCAATTTCAAATCCATCGTTGGTACGAACCATCGTTTCTAAACGTGTTTTTGCGTCAGCGCTAAGCTTCAAGCTCGACATTAAAATACAAAAAGATTGTTCAGCCCCACGCCCTACACGTCCGCGCAATTGATGTAATTGTGATAAGCCAAATCGTTCAGCATTTTCAATAATCATGACACTCGCATTGGGGACATTCACACCTACCTCAATGACCGTAGTTGCCACCATAATTTGTGTTTCACCTTTAATAAAACGTTGCATTTCGGCCGCTTTATCCTTTGCAGCCAATTTACCGTGTACGATACTAATTCGGTATTCGGGTAGAGGAAACTCATTCGATATTGCCTCTATTCCCGCTTCAAGATATAAAAGATCAAGCTTTTCACTCTCTTTAATGAGAGGATAAACAATATACACTTGCCTACCCTTGGCTATTTCTTCGCGCATAAAGCCAAACATCCTCAAACGCTGACTATGAAATAAATGCACAGTTTTAATTGGTTTTCGGCCTGCTGGGAGCTCATCTATTATGGAGATATCAAGATCCCCGTAAAGGGTCATGGCAAGCGTACGTGGGATAGGAGTAGCAGTCATTACCAAAACATGTGGAGGAATGATGTTTTTCCGCCAAAGACGTGCTCGCTGCTCCACACCAAAACGATGCTGCTCATCGATAACTACTAGCCCCAAATTACGAAATTGGACTGCATCCTCAATTAAAGCATGAGTTCCAACAATGATGTTTAATTCACCACTCTCCAGGCGCTCATGCAAGCCACGCCTTGCCTTTTTAGGGGTTGAGCCAGTAAGTATTTCAACGCTCACAAAATTATCACCTAGAAGGGCCTTAATTGAAGAGTAATGTTGTTGAGCTAAAATCTCTGTTGGGGCCATAATACAAGCTTGATAACCATTATCAATTGCTAATAACATGATCATGAGCGCTACTACTGTTTTACCACTACCTACATCGCCCTGTAGCAAACGGTTCATTTGTACTCCTCTTTGTGTATCCTGTCGGATTTCTTTTATTACACGTTTTTGAGCAGTAGTTAGTTCAAAAGGTAATTTTTGAGTATAAAATGTATTGAAATTAGTTCCTACATTTTCAAAAATTGAACCTTTAAATTTTTGAGTCCGGAGCACCTTAGTCCTAAGAAGTTTCAATTGAATGAAGAAAAGTTCTTCAAACTTGAGTCTGCGTTGAGCTTCCCTCAATGCCTCTACACTTTCCGGAAAATGAATATTGTATAATGCTTTCTGCCTACTTATTAAATTATGATTCTTCATAAGATAAGGTGGCAATGTTTCGGTAATCTGATGAATGCATTGATCAATAAGTGCCGCTTGGGCTCGCTGAATGCCCTTAGTATCCAGGTTAAAATGCTTCAGTTTTTCGGTTGAGCTATAAACGGGCTGTAACGTTAAATTACCCTGACTAACTGCATTTGGTTGGTAAGCTTCTAATTCGGGATGGGAAATGGAAAAATGTCCATTAAAGAGACTTGGCTTCCCAAAAACAACAAAAACAGAACCTGGCTGAATAATTTTATCCATCCAGCGCAAACTTTGAAACCAAACGAGTTCCATTATTCCTGTATCATCTTTAAAACGTGCGACTAGTCTTTTTACCCGTTTATCACCAACAATTTCTTTTGAAACGATGCGACCAAGTATCTGAACAGCTGGAAGATCAGGGTTTAGCTCATTTATTTTATAAAAGCGCGTACGATCAATATATCTGAAAGGATAATGTTCTAGAAGATTTTCATACCTAAAAACACCAAGATCTTTCTTTAGGATTTCGGCACATTGAGAGCCAATTCCCTTTAAATATTCAATAGGAGTTTTTAAGATTTGGTCTTCCAATCCGCTTAAGAGCTAGTTACCGGCTTATTTCTGCTCGGCAATTTAATTATCATTTCTTTGAGGGTAACCCAGTTAAAGACGATCACTGCCAAAAGTAACAATGAATAAGAATACAACTGAGATACACTAATTCCTTCGTGAAAATAGAAAAATGCCACTGCAAAAGCAACAATAGGGTTTATATAAATAATTATTCCTAAAGTAGAAGATGGCATCCCAATCAAAGCATACAAACTTAGGAAAAGCGGAATAATAGTAAAGAAAATGGAAATTACTAGAATTGTTAGCCAAAAGGATAAACCTGTTGGAAAGCTTTGGAACTCATAAATAAAAAATGGAATCATCAAAACTGAGGCTATAAACAGATGCAAACCAAGCATATTAAATCTATCTATACTGTGAATAACACGCTGAATAATAAGATAGAAACTATAAAGTGCCGCAATTAAAATTGACCAAAGCACATCTATCAGTGAACCTTGTGCTAGTACAAGAATACTAATTGATGCTAATCCTAATGCAAGCAATTTAGTGCTTGTGAGTTTTTCTTTCAAAATAAAGAAGCCTCCCATAGCGGTTATTAGCGGACACACCATATAGGCAAAGGCGGCCGATTTAAGATTAACATTATTTACGGCATAAATAAATGTGAACCAATTACCTGTTATTAATAATCCTGCGAGGAGGTTAAGCCAAAGTATTTTTTTACGACTAAATTTATCTTGCTCTTGTACATATTTTATGTCGGATTTAACTTGCTTTTTTCGGAAAAGTAAAATGTATAGCCAGGTTAAAATTAAACTAGTAAAAATACGATAGTATAATATTTGATCTGCGGGATAATCGCGCAGCATACGCAGGGGAATTGAGAAAAATCCCCACACTATTACCGCAGAGAATGCGGCTACAAAATATTTAATTCTTCCTTCCTTCAAACTTATGCCTTTACGGCGATTACAGAGATTTCCACATTCACATTTTTAGGTAAACCAAGTACGGCTACAGTTTCTCGTGCAGGAAAATCAGAATGGAAATAGGAGCCATAAATCTCGTTTACATCTGAAAAATGATTCATATCGCTTAGAAATATGGAAGTTTTCACTATGTGCTCGAAAGAAAAACCTGCTGTTTTAAGGACTGCTTCAAGGTTATTCATTACCTGCTTAGCTTCCTCTTTTATTCCGCCTGAGATTAATTGGTTAGTGGCGGGGTCTATAGCTATTTGCCCTGAAATAAAGAGCATATTTCCAGCTTGAACAGCCTGACTATAAGGCCCGATTGGTGCCGGTGCTTTGTCCGTTTGGATAATAGATTTCATACAATTTATATGTTGAGGAAATAATTAACAGTAATAATAGTAATTATAAAACATACCACTCGATAAGCTTATAAACAATACCTGCCAAAAACATGATGATAGCAATTGTATTGATAATATGCATGACCTTCAAATTGAAATTTTGTGGTCTATTGGGATCTTTTTTTCTGAAAAAATACATAATGTCAAAATTATTAAATAAAAAAAGAGTCCCGAAAAATCGGGACTCTTTTTTACAATTTGCTTATATACAATATTGTTTATTGTTGTTTGAACTCAACACGACGATTCTGTGAACGACCTGCTTCAGTAGCATTTGAAGCAACTGGACGGCTTTCACCAAAACCAGTTACAGCAATTCTATTAGCAGCAATTCCAGAGTTAACTAAGTAAGTTTTTACTGAATTAGCTCTATCTGTTGATAATGACATGTTGTACTCATCAGTACCTTCAGCAGAAGCGTGACCATCTAATTGAACAGAAGAAGAATTTGCTTTTAAGTCAGCAGATAATTTATCTAAAGTTGCATAAGCAGCAGTTCTTAAAACTGAAGAATTAAATTCGAACTGGATAGCGATTGCAGAACCAGCGCTAATTTCAGGGCATCCGTTTAATGCAGCAGTACCTTTAACAGTAGGACAAGCATCTTTTGAATCAGGCACACCGTCAGCATCCACATCTAATGGACAACCAGAACCATCAACTTTAACACCAGCTGGAGTATTAGGACATTTGTCTAATTTATCAGCAACACCATCACCATCAGAATCTTTTAATAAATCAGCAGCTTCTAATACACTAACACGACCTTTTAAAGCCTCAACCTCATTACGCAATGTAGGATCTTTTAATTCATCGTACATTAAAGCAACAGGGTTAACCCAGTCTAAGTTCGGCTTTGAAACAGAACCCAAAGAGAATTCTAAACCAGCTGAAGTATAAGAAAATTTATCTTTAGAAGTACCTTTTGCATAAGTTGCGTCAAGGTTATCACCATCAACAAAATTCATTACATAAGCTAAGTCGAAGTTAACACGCTCAGAAACTTTGAACTTTACACCTGCACCAACAGGAATAAATTGCTCTTTAACATATTTATTAGTTCCAGTTCCATCAAACTCACCAGCTTTATCTTTCCAATCGAAAGGAGCTCTCGGAGCGTATCTTGAAGTTCCATAACCAACTTTTGCAGTGAAGTTAATTGCATTTTCTCTTTGTAAGAAGTCAATTGTTGCAACATTAACTACTGCTGACAATGATGCTGCAAGGGCTAAGTCAGTTTCGAATGAATTTCTGCTTCCAGAAGGAAGAGGTGCAACAGTTGCATCATTTTCTCCTGATAATTTACCACGTACTCCAGCAAGCTCTAAACCAAAAGAATGACCTAATTGCTTACGTAAGCTTAAACCATATCCTAAATTGAAATTTGATTTATTGTAATCGTTGGTACCACCAACTACTACGTGCGGAGCTAAAATTCCGGCGTTAATACCGAAGTTCCAAGTTCTGTACTGTCCTCTTCCACCAAATACCTTGGCAGTTGAGTTCGTAGCGGTTTGAGCATTGGAAACCTCTACGAGGGCCAATAGCGCTACTAATGAAAACACGAAGGTCTTCTTTAATGTAGAGTAATTCATAATTAATTTTTTAAAGGTTAACAAAATCATTAGTGTAATTTATACAAAAATAGTCATAAGTTTGACTTGTGCAAATAATCAAATACTATTCCAAAAAAAATATTGTCGAATAAAAAGGCACAAAGTGCAAGTTTTTTTGTTCAAGGATTAAAAATGTTACAAATATGAAATATTCTCAGATAGATAAGCAACTTTTTGAATTAAACCGCCAAAATTTCACAAAACGACTTCCTAAGAGCTCTATAGCTATATTTCAGTCGGGAGATGAGTTTCCTAGAAGTGGAGATCAGCCTTTTACCTTCAAGCAAAACCCTGATTTATTCTACTTAAGTGGCATTGATCAGGAGCAAAGCATTTTAATTTTATTCCCTGATTGCCCAAATCCAATTTATCGCGAAGTATTATTTTTGAGACAAACAAACGAGCATATTGCAGTTTGGGAAGGACATAAACTTACAATTCAAGAGGCTAAAACAGTTTCAGGAATAGAAAATATTTTTTGGCTAAGTGATTTTTGGAGTATTTTACATTCAATTATCAATTATGCTGACAATATTTACCTCAATACCAACGAAAATGACCGATATGTACATGAAGTACCTTATCGTGACATCAGATTTATTGAAAAACTAAAAAATCTTTATCCTTTACATCGATATGAGCGTTCAGCTCTAATTTTACGTGATTTAAGACCTATAAAATCCGATATTGAAATAGCATTGACGCAAAAAGCCTGCGATATAACCAATGATGCATTTAGACGTGTGTTAAAATTTGTGAAACCTGGTGTTGCTGAATATGAAATTGAGGCTGAAATAATTCATGAATTTATACGCCAAAGAGCAACTGGGCATGCTTATAACCCAATTATTGCGTCTGGTAAAAATGCAAACATTCTTCACTACAACGATAATAACCAAATTTGTAAAGATGGTGAGGTAATTCTGTTCGATTTCGGAGCAGAATATGCCAACTACAACGCAGATTTAAGTCGCTCGGTACCTGTAAACGGCCGTTTCACAAAACGCCAAAAAGATGTTTACAATTCTGTACTACACATTATGAATGAAGCTAAAAAAATGCTTTTAGCAGGAACTGTTTGGAACGACTACCATGTTGAAGTAGGCAAAATAGTTGAAAATGAATTGATTAAGCTCGGTTTACTCGATAAGCATGATGTTGCTAAACAAGACAGTAAAATGCCTCTTTATAAAAAATATTTTATGCATGGCACTTCCCATCATCTTGGATTAGATGTACATGATTTTGCTAGCAGATATAAATCATTTGAAGTAGGCAATATACTTACTTGTGAACCAGGTATTTATATTCAGAGTGAAGGCTTAGGTATACGCCTTGAGAATGATATTTTAATCACAAAAGATGGAAATATTGATTTAATGGCAAATATTCCTATTGAAGCAGAAGAAATTGAAGAGATTATGAATTCTTAGTTTCATACAGAATCTGATCTACAAAACGATACAAATTAAAAGCAGGGTCAGCTGAAGCAAGAATTATTTCTTCCTGAAGTTTGACCCTGTTAATATTTTTCATTTTCTCAAGTTGAATCAGCTTCCAGGCTTTTTCGGCCAAGAGGAAAGTCCGACGAGAATTATCCTTAAAACTCTTATTTTCTAAGGCCGCCATTAAATCATCAATACCTGTCAATTTGTCGGCAATAGTGTTAATTACAGGTATGAACTCCGTTTTCTGATGGACTAGCTTCTTTAAATTATTAGCAAATGTTTCAGCTCCATCGCGATCTGATTTATTAACTACAAAAATATCTGCAATCTCCATTAAACCTGATTTCATGCTCTGAATTTCATCACCTGCTTCCGGAACAAGAACAACAACGCTGATATCTGCAAGTCCGGCAATTTCTACCTCCGATTGACCAACTCCTACCGTTTCGACTAAAATAAAATCAAAACCTTCTGACTTAAGCACGTCACACATTTCGATGGTTTTAGTTGATAATCCGCCAAGTGAGCCCCTAGTAGCTAAAGAACGGATATAAACATTTGGTTTATTAAACTGTTCGGCCATTCGAACCCGATCGCCAAGTAAGGAGCCTAAATTAAATGGTGAGGTAGGATCAATGGCCAGCACGGCAATCGTTTTACCCTGAGCACTTAAATAATTAATCATGGCATTTACTAGAGTGCTTTTACCGGCACCTGGCGGACCAGTAATTCCAATAACTGGGGTATTTAAAGTTTTAAGGCCTTTCAAAAGATCCTTTGAACCTAACAAATCGTTTTCAACTATTGTTAAATTTCTAGCTATCTTTTTGAAGTCTTTTACTAAAATAGAGTTATCCTGATTATTTAGCTCCATGGCACAAAGTAATTATTTTTAATTCATTATGCAATTGATGCAAATTATACAAGAGAAGCTTTTTTATTAACTTCGCCTCATATTTTTATTTTTATGAAAGTTACTGGTTTCTCATTTATCCGAAATGCTGTCAAAAACGACTATCCTATTGTGCAGGCCATACTTTCAATCTTACCAATATGTGATGAATTTGTTATTGCCATTGGTGATTCTACTGACAATACTTTAGAATTAATCGAATCTATTGATTCACCAAAGATAAAAATCATACACACAGTATGGGATGAAAGCGTCCGTGAAGGCGGAAAAACATTTGCACAGGAGACAGATAAGGCTTATGCAGCTATTTCAAAAGACACCGATTGGGCTTTTTATATACAAGGAGATGAATGCGTACATGAAGATTACCTCCCCGAGATAAAGAAAGCAATGAATGACCATTTGAACAATAAAAATGTAGAAGCTTTATTATTCAAATACATGCACTTTTATGGTTCCTATGATTTTGTGGCCTCTTCCAGACGTTGGTATAGAAATGAAGTTAGGGTATTAAAATTTGACCCTCAAGTACACTCTTATCGAGATGCACAAGGTTTTAGAAAAAACAATCGTAAATTAAAGGTTAAAGCACTTGATGCCTATATTTATCATTATGGTTGGGTTCAAGCACCTACAGGTTTAGATAATAAAGTTCGCAATTTCAATAAGTTTTACCATGAAGATAGTTGGATACAAGAAAATCTTCCTGTAAATCAAGAGTTTGAATATGGCAATGCCGACCGTTTAATCAAATTTACGGGTAGCCATCCTAGTGTTATGCAAAAGAGAATTGAGCATAGCAATTGGACATTTCAAGTAGATCCGACACTATTAAAAAAGAAAATGAGCTTGAGGCGACGCATTTTACAGAGAATAGAGGACCTATTTGGATGGAGAATAGGAGAATACAAAAACTATAAAATTGTTTAATGACAGCAATCCCGAGTGTTAGGAAAAGCATATCTGTAGTCATACCAAACTATAATGGGGAACACCTACTAAAACGAAACCTTCCCTCGGTTGTGGGGGCCTTAGAAAATGCAAAAGTAAATTATGAAATTATCGTAGTAGATGATTGCTCAAAGGACAAGTCCGTTTTATTTTTAGAGAAAAACTACCCGAAAATACGTTTAATAATTAATGCCCAAAATAAGGGCTTTTCTGTGTCATGTAATAAAGGAATTAATCAAGCAGAAAAAGACTTGATTTTGCTTCTTAATACTGATATCGAATTAAATACAGATTTTTTTGAAACTCAGTTTAAATATTTTGAACTAGCAGATACTTTTGGTGTAATGAGCAAAATTATTGGAGCTAAAAATGGAGAGGTTCAAGATACTGCGCGATATTTAAACTACTCAGGATTTAAAATCAAAAGCAATAATTTTTTTTATGTTAAAGATGAGAATTTCCTTACTCCTACAGCATATTTATCAGGTGCAAATGCATTAGTCGACGCTAAAAAAATTAAACAAATAGGAGGTTTTGATGAAATTTTTTCGCCTTTTTATTGTGAGGATTTTGAATTAGGACTAAGAGCTTGGAGGCTTGGTTGGAAATGTTATTATGATCCTAACTCTTACTGTATTCATGACCACTCTTCTACCACAAAAAACTATCGTACACGAAATTGGGTAAAAGCTATCTTTTTTAGGAACAGAATGTTTGTTCATGCCATTCACTTAAGTAAAAGCAAATTGTTTTTTTGGCTAATTCAAATTACTGTTTTTGATTTACTCTTTATGTGGCTTGGCCTAAAATTTTATTTCTATAAAAGCTTTGCCATGTTTTTAAATAGCTCAAAAAATATTATTGATTCAAGAAAAAAAATGAACGAATTAATTGCCGAACAGCAATATGGGATAAGCATTGAGGAAGTTATCACTAAAATGAATAAAATGTTGGCCGGACAAACAATCATTAAGGGTCGAAATTAGATATCTTTCAAAATGATTAACTTTGCTTCATAATACAATTTATGAAGACCTTTTTTCGACTTTTCTCATTTGCGGCACCAATTCAAAGATTTGCAATTCCATTTTTTTTGTTGTCGGTTTTAGGAATCGTATTCGGCTTAATTAATTTCACACTATTAATCCCTGTTTTTGAACTTTTATTCAATCAAACAGGTGAAAAACAATTACAAAATCTTAACGCTATCCCTTCCTTTAATTTAAGTATTACTTATTTTAAAAACTTATTCTATTATTATTTTCAGGAAATTATTAATAGTTCGGGTAAGGTTGGAGCCTTAAAAATGGTAAGCATTGCAATTGTCCTTTCTATTTTATTAAGTAACCTATTTAAATATTTATCAGCAAGGGTAATTGAAAATTTCAGATTAATGATTGTAACCCGAATACGCAGTAGCATATTTAAAAAGCTAACGAATATTGATCTTCATTTTTTTAGTAGTCAGCGGAAGGGTGATTTGATCTCAAGATTTATTGCCGACGTAATAACGATTCAAGACTCAATTATAAGATCCGTACAAGTTATTTTACGCGAGCCCATTGCTATTATTTTAAATTTCGCAGTTCTATTTTCAATTTCATCTGAATTAACATTTTTTGCATTAGTACTAATTCCAGTTTCAGGATTGCTTATTTCCATAATCATTAAACGATTAAGAAAACATGCAACAGCGGCTCAAGAGTCGGTAGGAGTATTAGTTTCAAGTATTGATGAGGGTTTAAACGGTGTAAAAATTATTAAATCTTTTAATGCCGAAAAATACATACAGGAGAAGTTCAATGCAATTAACATGTGGACTAGTAAGATACATAGAAGATTAGCAAGACGTGTACTTTTGGCCTCTCCAGTTTCAGAGATATTGGGTGTAAGTACGGTAGCAGCACTTCTATTTTATGGAGGAACCCTAATTCTCGAAGAGGGATCTGACTTACGAGGAGCTGAATTTATAGGGTATATCATCATATTTTCTCAAATAATTAACCCTGCAAAAGCTATTTCAGAGGCTTTTGGAAATATCTCTCAGGGAATATCAGCAGGCGAGAGGGTATTCCAATTGTTAGACACGCCAGAGAAAATATTCAATAAGCCGAACGCTATTGCAAAAAATACATTTGATGACTGTATTGAGTTTAAAAATGTCTGTTTTGCTTATGGCGAAAAGGATGTTTTAAACCAAATTAACATCACAATCACAAAAGGCAGTACAGTAGCATTGGTTGGCCCTTCGGGTGGAGGAAAGACTACCCTAATGGATCTACTACCAAGGTTTATGGATCCTGCCTCAGGTGAGATAGCCATTGATGGAACTGATATTAAAGATATTAAAATGCATGATGTGAGAGCATTGATGGGTATTGTTAATCAAGAGCCTATACTTTTTAATGACAGCATCTTTAATAATATTGCTTTTGGAAGACCTTTTACAAATGATGAAGTAATTGAGGCTGCCAAAATTGCAAATGCGCATGAATTCATCATTGAAACATCCGAGGGCTATCAAACAAATATTGGTGATCGAGGAATGAAACTTTCGGGCGGGCAAAAACAAAGAATTAGCATTGCGAGAGCTGTATTAGCTAACCCACCCATTTTGCTATTGGATGAAGCCACTTCGGCCTTGGATACTGAATCAGAAAAATTAGTCCAAAGTGCCCTAAAAAAACTAATGGAAAATCGTACTTCTATAGTTATTGCACACCGTTTGAGTACCATTCAAGAAGCCGATCAAATTATTGTATTAGAAAGTGGTAGGATTGAAGAAAAAGGAAGCCATAATGACCTAATAAAAATGAATGGACTTTATAAAAAATTGATTTCAATGCAAACGTTTAATGATTGATGAGCTATAATTTCATAAAAAACATTATTAAGGAAGAGGAATTCGCGTTTAGGTTCTCTATATGTACGCTGGTATCAAAGCCCGATGAGTATCAGGAAATGGTAAATTCATTTTTGATTGCTGGCTTTGATCCTGAATTTTGCGAATACTTATGCATCGATAATAGCGAAACAAATGTATTTGGAGCATTTGCCGGATTGAATAGATTTCTACGTGAAGCAAAAGGGAAATATATTATTTTATGTCACCAAGACATCTTATTACATGATCATCGGATTAACAATCTGGAATTAAGAATAGGGGAAATGGATGTTATAGATCCTAATTGGGCAATTTTGGCTAATGCGGGGGGTATCAATCTAAAGCATCTTGCAATGCATCTAACCCAAAACTCTGGAAATATCTTATTTGAGAAACATTTACCGCTTAAAGCTCATAGTGTAGATGAGAATTTTATTTTGGTAAAAAATGAAGCGAACCTATCTTTATCAAATGATCTTGAGGGCTTTCATTTATACGGTACAGATATATGCCTGATTGCTGAAACTCTTGGGTTTAATGCTTATATCATTGATTTTAATCTTACCCATAAAAGTGATGGGAATGTTGATCACAGTTTTTATAAATTAAGAACTGAATTGATGAAGAAATACCGCCGGGCATTTAGAGGACGATTTATGTCTACAACCATTACAAGAATGTATCTTTCTGGGAATAGTATGGGCTTTTATTTGTTTAACTCAAGCCTCATCATGTTCTTAGTGAGACAATACTACAAGCTCTTTAGACCAAAAAAAGGATATCAACCTAAAAAATAGCTTGCTTTACATTGCTAAATTTATCTTTTTGATTAAACTTTATAACAAAAAACATTCAGTGCCATATTGAATGTCTCACAAATAAGATGCTGATCAATAAAAGGATGTTTTCTAACTTCTGATTCCTTTACATAATAATAGAAACCCAAACTTTCTACCAGGGCAAGAAGCTCATGCAGGGTTTGCTTTGAATTCACATTATTATGGTACTCGAAAAAAATATGATTAGCATTTTGAAGACTTTTACCGCAATATTTCAACACAGTATCTTCAGCTCCTTCAATATCGATTTTAAGAAAATCAACATCTTCTGTGAGGAAATCTAAAAGTGGTACTGCCTCTACAATTTTAGGTTCCTGATGGGCATATTCATTGCCTACACGCCCTCCCATTCCGCCATCGGTATAGAACTTCAGGTTTTCTGTTTTGGTCCAGACAGCCTTCTGATGCAAAGTGATATTTTTTAATCCAAAGGTCTTAACATTCTCCTCTAGAATTGAAAATATTTCAGCATCTGGCTCAAATGCAATAATGTGATGGTCAGGGTAATGAATTGAGAAATATAGTACACTCAAGCCCATGTTTGCACCACAATCAAGAATTATTTTAGAAGTTCCTGAAGGTTTGAATTGATAAATTTCTGTTTCAAAAATTTCGCGATATGAATCTACAAAACTTGGTCCGTGGTGAAATTTAAAAGGCTTATCAAATACATGTGCATAGCCCGCAGTAAGGTGCTTATAATCAGCAATACGCCCTAATTCGAGATTAATATCATTCGCATTTAAGATTGAACTTATGCGTCTTTTAAGTCTTCTGAATTCTTTCCTTAAGCCCACAATTGATACAATATGATTGTTCAACATTCACTGAAACAAAAAAGCGATCAAAAGATCGCTTTTTTGTTTTTATTAGTGAAATTATAATTTTCTCTTCACTTCAACTTGTTCGTATGATTCAACGATATCACCCACCTCAATATTATTGAAGTTTTGAATATTTAAACCACACTCATAACCAGTAGCAACTTCCTTCACGTCATCTTTGAAACGTTTTAATGAAGCTAATTCTCCGGTATAAACAACAACACCATCACGAATGATACGTACTTTGCTGTTTCTAGTGATCTTTCCATCTAATACCATACATCCTGCGATGGTACCCACTTTGGTGATTTTGAATACTTCACGTATTTCAACGTTTGAAGTAATTTTCTCCTCAAATTCAGGGTCAAGCATGCCTTCCATAGCTGCTTTAACCTCATTAATAGCATCGTAAATGATAGAATAAAGACGAATATCAATCTGCTCAGCTTCAGCCAATTTACGGGCACTTGCAGAAGGACGAACTTGGAAACCGATGATGATTGCATCAGAAGCTGAAGCAAGCAATACATCAGACTCGGAAATTTGTCCCACAGACTTATGTATAATATTAACCTGAATCTGTTCGGTAGAAAGCTTCAATAATGAATCGGATAATGCTTCAATTGAACCATCCACATCACCTTTAACAATCACATTTAACTCCTTAAAGTTTCCAATTGCTAAACGACGACCAATTTCATCAAGGGTAATATGTTTCTGCGTACGCAATCCTTGCTCACGTTGTAGTTGTAATCTCTTATTTGCTACCTGACGTGCTTCTACTTCGCTTTCCATCACGTTAAATTTATCACCTGATGTTGGTGCGCCTTGCATACCAAGTACTTGAACAGGAGTAGATGGGCCAGCCTGATCAACCTTAACACCACGTTCATTGTGTAAAGCTTTTACTTTCCCACTATAACCACCAGCAAGTATAGCATCACCAACTCTTAAAGTTCCTGCTTGGATTAGTACAGTAGTAACAATACCACGCCCTTTATCTAAAGCAGCTTCAATAACTGTACCTATAGCACGCTTTTTAGGATTTGCAGTAAGTTCTAACATATCGGCTTCAAGACATACTTTTTCAAGTAATAAATCGATGCCCATACCAGTTTTACCAGAAATCTCCTGACTTTGATACTTTCCACCCCAATCTTCAACCAAAATATTCATGGCTGAAAGTTGTTCACGAATTTTATCCGCATTAGCGCCAGGTTTATCAACCTTACTAAATGCAAATACGATTGGCACATTTGCTGCTTGAGCGTGATTAATAGCTTCACGCGTTTGAGGCATCACGCTATCGTCTGCCGCAATAACAATAATTGCAATATCGGTAACTTTAGCTCCCCTAGCACGCATCGCTGTAAAGGCTTCGTGACCTGGAGTATCTAAGAATGTTATTTTACGTTCATTTTCAAGGGTAACTTCATAAGCACCAATGTGTTGTGTAATTCCACCTGCCTCACCAGCAATTACGTTGGTTTTACGTACAAAGTCGAGAAGGGAAGTTTTACCATGATCCACGTGACCCATTACAGTAACAATTGGCGCTCTTGGCAATAAATCTTCCGGCTTATCTTCTTCTTCCAATAAACCACTTTCCTCATCTTCAGGTTTTACGAATTCAACCTCATGTCCAAACTCATCAGCTACAATGGTAAGAGTTTCTGCATCCAATCGTTGGTTGATGGATACGAACATACCCAAACTCATACATGTAGAGATAATCTGAGTTACTGGAACATCAAGCATAAGTGCCAATTCATTGGCTGTTACAAACTCAGTAACCTTGATAGTTTTTGCCTGTGCCTCAAGCTCCATTGCCGCATCTTCTGCGGTTTGAGCTACATCATCACGCTTCTGACGGCGTAATTTAGCACGTTGAGCAAACTTTCCAGATTTTCCAGCACCACTTAAACGAGCAAGTGTTGCTTTAATCTGATCTTGAATTTCTTTATCTGTAGGTTCTGCCTTTGGTGCATCAGGGGTACGCGACTTATTTCTGAAATCTGGTCGTGAACCTCCTCCACCGGGTGCTGGTCTGCCACCACCTCTAAAATCAGGGCGATTGCCTTGATATCCTGCACCAGGTGCCGGACGAGGAGCAGATCCTGGCTGACCTTGACCAGCCTGCCCCGCTTGTCCGGGAGCATTATCTTTACGCTTACGCTTACGCTTATTGTCGGCACCAGCTGCAGAAGATGAAGCCACCGGCTGACCACGACGTGGTGCTGAGACCGGCAAATCAATACGCCCGATAACATTTGGTCCGCTTAAACGCTCAGCTTTAGCGCGTATAACTGTCGCATTAGGATTACCCTCTTGCGTATTTGGTTTATTTTCTTGTTTTTCTTGAACAGGGGGAACTGAAGAGGCAGACTCAACTGGACTTGCCACAACAGGTTCAACCTTTTCAGGAGCTTTTGGAGCCTCAGTAGACTCTGCTTTTGGAGCAGCTTCAACCTTAGCAGGCGGGGCAATATCAGCTTCTTTAGGCTTTTCAACTACAGGTTCTGCCTTAACAGGTGCTTCGGCGATAGGCTCAGGCTTTGGCACAGGAGCTTCTGCGGGTTTTGCAGGCTCCGGACTTTTCTTATCTGGACGAGTTTTTGAGTTAAGCTGATTTAAATCAATCTTACCAATAACCTTAACACCAGGCAAAGCTCCTTCTTCCGGCTTTGGCGCAACTGGAGCAACCTCCTTCGGCTTTTCAACCGCAGGCGGAGTGAAAGAATTTACATTTTTGATCAGGATTTCTTCCTGTTCAAACTCCTTGGAAGGCTGTAAATCAGTCTTCTCAGTAGAAAGAGGCGCATCATCACGACGGATCTTGCCAATTACAATTTGTTTGGCTTCCTCTTTTACAATCTTATCACCTTGATACTCCTTAAGAAGTACATCGTACATCTCATCGGTGAGTTTAGTATTGGGACGGGCTTCAACCTTGAAACCTTTTTTCCCTAAAAACTCAACCGCTGTAGATAAACCAATGTTTAACTCCTTCGCAGTTTTAAGTAAATTTGTGCTTTTACCTTCTGACATTTATTATTTAACCTCGCTATTTTTGTACAAAAGTACAATTTTTATATGTTATATGTTTTAGAATCGGGTATTTTCTCAATACCCGCTCTTTTTGCAAATATCCCGAACAAATAACTTATTCGAATTCTGACTTCAGAATCTCGATTACATCCTTCACTGTTGTTTCTTCAAGATCCGTACGTTTTACCAATTCATCCGCATTTAAAGCAAGAATTGATTTCGCAGTATCTAGTCCAACACGCTTAAATTCATCGATAATCCATCCTTCAATTTCATCTGAAAATTCCTCGATATCTACATCCTCATCATCTTCATGCGCCTCACGGTACACATCAATTTCATAACCAGTCAACTTTCCTGCCAATTTAATGTTATGACCACCACGACCAATTGCTAATGAAACCTGATCTGGTTTTAAATATACCGCTGCTCTCTTTTCTTCTTCATCTAATTTGATGCTTGTAATTTTTGCAGGGCTTAAAGCTCTTTGAATATACAAGGAAATATTATTAGTAAAGTTTATTACGTCGATATTTTCATTCTTTAGTTCACGTACAATGCCATGAATTCGAGATCCTTTCATTCCAACACAAGCTCCTACTGGATCGATTCTATCATCATATGATTCAACAGCAACTTTTGCTCTCTCTCCCGGCTCACGAACAATTTTCTTAATGGTAATTAATCCATCAAAAATCTCAGGAACTTCTAATTCAAATAAACGTTGTAAAAAATCAGGAGCAGTACGAGAAATAATAATTTTTGGATTGCCGTTAATCATTTCAACCTTCTCAATTACCGCACGAACAGAATCTCCTTTTTTGAAATAATCTGCTGGAATTTGCTCGGTCTTAGGCAATAAAAGCTCATTACCTTCATCATCAAGAACCAAAGTTTCTTTTTTCCATACTTGGTAAACCTCGCCAGTTACTATTTCTCCAACACGATCCTTATATTTTTTGAAAATCTCATCTTTTTCTAGTTCAAGAATTTTAGAAACTAGGGTTTGACGTGCCGCAAGAATAGCTCTACGACCGAAACTCTCCAATGTAATTTGCTCAATAAAATCGTCACCAATCTCCAAATCAGGATCAATAAGCTTAACCTCAGCCAATTCGATTTCTAAATCATCATCCTCAGAAAATCCATCTTCCATTACGGTACGTGTACGCCAAATCTCCAAATCCCCATTATCCGGGTTAACGATCACATCACAATTCTCGTCGGTGCCATACCTTTTACGCAACATACTGCGGAAAACCTCTTCTAACACACTAATAACCGTAGGACGGTCAATATTCTTAAAGTCTTTAAACTCCTGGAATGAATCGATTAAATTAATATTGCTCATTTTTCTATTCAATTTGCCCCTTTGTACGGAACGTTATTTAAAACTTACTAAAACTATCGCTTCTGATATATCTTCAAAAGGTATTAAAGTCTCTATTATTGCAGCCTTTTTACCCTTTTCCTTTACACTTTCTTGGATGGTAACTGAAGATTCCTCAACCTGCATCAATTTGCCTTCCTTTACATTACCACTCTTTAACTTAATTTTTAAAGAACGGTTTATATTTTTCTGGAACTGACGAAATGATTTAAGTGGGGTATCTATTCCTGGAGAAGAAACTTCAAGCCTATATGCTTGTTCAATTGCATTTTCCTCTTCAAGATGAAAACCAACATGCCTGCTAATTGCAACACAATCACTAATTGCAACACCATTGTCGCCATCAACTAAAATAGACAAAATTCCGCTACCATGCATCTGCACATCCACCAAAAATAAATCTGGACGATCTGCAATTTTCTCTTCAACTAATTCTGTAACTCTCTTCTCTACATTCATAAATTACCCTTTTTTAATCCTTTTTGAAAAAGGAAGGTAAAAAAAGAGCCCCGACAATGGCGGAGCTCCTCTTAGATTGATGCAAATATAGAAAAAATATTTTGCATTGCAAATAGCTGATTTCAATACATTTATATTATTTAAGGGCACTAAATTTAAATTCAATAAAGTCGCCACTCGGATTTATAGTTCGCTGAGAAATGATATCTTCTGGCTTTCTTAGAAGTGTTTTGGTATAACACCTAGCAAAATAAAAATTATCTGAACTCCAAGCCAATTTAGGCTTAAAGGTGATAGAGCTATCGGTAATAGCGTATGTACCTTCTAATGCCGATTGATAATCTCTCATTTCTAGATCGCTGGTATCTTTATAAACTGCAAAGAAATTAGTCCATAGATTATTATCAAGCGAATCTTCTCTAAATTCATCTAGTATGTAAGACGGAATATTAGACAATATCAATTCTGTACTATCCGCCGAAAGGCGTATTTTTATATCACTTCCTGCTTCAATAGTTGATTTTCCTTGGCTACAAG
>NZ_JBIIPN010000142.1:0-6607 GCF_044342615.1 Daejeonella sp.
TATTAAATCTTTGATATTAATGCAAGCAGCAGAGTCTCTAAAGGATGATTTACCAGTTACTGGAAACATTGTTAACCCTACATTACCTCCCAATCGAATTGCTTCTGTAGATGTTTATCGTGGTTTTGTGATGCTTCTTATGATGGCAGAGGTGCTTTCTCTTTCAGATGTATCAAAAGTTTTACCAGGAAATAAATTCTGGGAATTTTTGTCTTTTCAACAAAGTCATGTTCCATGGATATGGTTGAGTTTGCATGATATGATTCAGCCCTCATTTACTTTCCTGGTTGGTGTTGTTCTTCCTTATTCTATCGCAAGCCGGAAAAATAAAGGTGCTAGCGTACAAAATATACTCATACATACCATTAAACGTTCCTTTATTTTAATATTTCTAGGAATATTTTTGCGTTCCATGTATTCGAGCCAAACAAATTTTACTTTTGAAGATACACTCACGCAAATAGGATTGGGCTATACCTTCCTAGTTTTAATCTCTTTTTATTCACAGCGAGTTCAGATTATTTCTCTGATTGTGATCCTATTTTCTTACACCTTGGCATTTGCACTTTATCCGCTTCCTGGAAACTCCTTCGATTATGTTTCTGCTGGTGTAAGTTCCGATTGGGAACATAATTTAACTGGCTTTGCTGCACATTGGAATAAGAATACCAATTTAGCTTGGGCTTTTGATCAGTGGTTTTTGAATTTATTTCCAAGAGAAAGTGTTTTTCTTTTCAATTCAGGAGGCTATTCTACACTCAGTTTTATTCCAACTTTGGGAACAATGATTTTGGGACTGCTGGCAGGAAATTACTTGAGTTCTTCTCAAACTGCTCGTAAAAAACTTAATTTCTTTCTTTTTTCGGGCTTAGCTCTTCTTGTTTTTGGTGTTCTGCTTCATGTAAGTGGTTTAAATCCAATTGTGAAGCGTATTTGGACTCCTGCATGGACAATCTTTAGCGGTGGTATCTGTTTCTTGTTTTTAGCCTTATTTTATGGATTAATTGATATGAAGGGCAAGCATAAAGGGTCTTTCTTTTTAATGGTTATTGGTGTAAACTCAATTGCAGCTTATGTCATCGCAGATGGTGGAATGAGAAATCTTATCAATGACTCTCTTTTTATTCATTTAGGAGAAAACTTTAATCAGGTATTTGGATCGGCTTATGCTACTTTAATTAGTGGCGGACTAGTCCTTTTGTTTGAATGGCTGATTTTATATTGGATGTTTAAGAAAAAAATATTTATCAAGATTTAATCTCATTTTAAAAACATATTTATGAAAACGAAATTTCTTTATTTATCTATGATTTGCTTACTTTTTTATAGTAAAGCGCAGTCCCAAATGAAACCTTCAAAAGCAAATAAATCTTCCACAAAGTTTTATACTTTGCAAGATTTTAAGTCGGTTGAGAAATATGATACCCACGTTCATATTAATACCTACGATACTGCTTTCATAAATTTAGCTAAAGCGGATAACTTTAAATTATTAACAGTGAATGTTAATCCTTCCACTTACCCTTCTGTTGATAATCAAGAAAATGTGTCATTAGAATTGATAAAAAGTTTCCCTGAGCAAGTGGCTTATGCTACTACTTTTACGGTAAAAGATTGGGGTACAGATCTTTGGCTGCCTCAAACTCTTGCTTATCTTAAAAATTCATTTAGCAAGGGTGCAATTGGGGTTAAAATCTGGAAGAATATAGGAATGGAGCTCCGTGACAAGGATGGTAAATTTGTGATGGTTAATGATGCTAGACTGGACCCAGTTTTTGATTTTATTGAAAAAAATAATGTTACTCTTATTGGACATTTAGGTGAACCTAAAAATGCATGGCTACCTGTTGAGCAAATGACAGTCTCAGGTGATAAATCTTATTTTTCTAAGAATCCTAAATATCACATGTACCTTCATCCCGAATACCCCTCTTACCAAGATCAAATTGATGCAAGGGATAAAATGCTTGAAAAACATCCAACAATTCGTTTCGTTGGTGTTCACTTGGGCAGCCTTGAATGGGATGTAGATGAATTGGCAAAAAGACTCGATAAGTTCCCAAATATGGCGGTCGATATGGCAGAACGTATTTGTCACCTTCAATATCAAACAATAAATAATAGGCAAAAAGTTTATGATTTCATGGTTAAATATCAAGACCGACTTATTTATGCAACCGATAATTCAGTGGGTAAAAGTGCTAATCCTGCGGAATATAAAAAGAGGTTTCACGAAAGAAGGCTTAGCGATTGGAAATATTTTGTAAGCGACGATGAGATGAATGTTCCTGATTTTCAGGAAAAAATCCAAGGCCTTAAATTGCCGAAAGTAGTTATCGATAAAATTTATAGAACAAATGCTGAGAAGTGGTTTCCAGGAATCTAAACTAATTAATTCCACCTTTTAATAGAAAACAAAAAAATAATGAAAAATAACCGTAGAGATTTTTTAAAGAAAAGTAGCCTTGCTGGACTAGGACTTGCAGGTGCTACAGTATTAAACGGATTCGCATCCGAAGAGAAGAAGGGTCCATGGATTGCAAAATCAAGCATCCAAACCTTTAACATGAGTGGCTATGCCGCACCAAAGCTCGAAACTGTTCGGGTTGGTTTTATTGGTTTGGGTCAACGTGGTCCTTCTCACCTTAACGCGATTTCTAAAATCGAGGGTACCGAAATTAAAGCTTTGTGTGATTTACGCCCTGAAAGTGTAAATAAGGCTAAAAAAAGGTTAGAAGCTACTAGTCATAATCCTAAGCTTTATTCTGGGACTGAGGATGAATGGAAAAAACTTTGCGAACAAAAAGATATTGATCTTATTTATATCTGTACACCTTGGCATTTACATACACCTATGGCTTTGTATGCAATGGAGCAAGGCAAACACGTAGCGATTGAGGTTCCTGCAACTGTTTCATTAGAAGAATGCTGGAAGTTAGTAGAGACATCCGAGCGTACACGCAAGCACTGTATGATGCTTGAAAATTGTTGCTATGACTTTTTTGAATTGCTTACCTTAAACATGGCTAGACAAGGCTATTTTGGTGAGATTATTCATACTGAAGGTGCTTATATTCACAACTTGATAGATCTTAATTTTAGTGATAAGGGCTATCAAAATATGTGGAGATTAAGAGAAAATGCTACCAGAGAAGGTAGTATTTATCCCACTCATGGCTTAGGCCCAGTTTGTCAAGTTTTAAATGTAAACCGTGGAGATAAAATGGATTATTTAGTTTCTATGTCATCCAATGATTTCCATATGGCTGAACGTGCTAAAGCTGAAGCTGAAAAAAATGACCTGTACAAAGAATTTGTTGGTAAGGATTTTAAAGGAAATATCAATACCACCACAATTCGTACAACTAAAGGTAAAACTATCATGATTCAACATGATGTAACCTCACCGCGTCCTTACTCTCGTATTCATTTAGTGAGTGGTACCAAAGGTACTGCGTTAAAATATCCAACACCACGGATTTCAAATGGTCATTCAGGTTGGTTAAAAGAAGATGATTTTAAGGCTCTTGAGGCTCAATTTACGCCTAATATTGTGAAGAAAGTAGGAGAGCTTGCTAAAAAAGTTGGTGGACATGGTGGTATGGACTTCTTAATGAACTGGCGTTTAATTGATTGCCTTCGTAATGGTTTACCTCTTGATCAGGATGTTTATGATGCAGCAGCATGGAGCTCAATTTGGCCATTAAGTGAGTGGTCTGTAAATAATCGCTCCAACTCAGTTGATATTCCTGATTTTACTCGTGGAGCTTGGAAAAAGAATCAGCCACATGATATTAACCTTGAAAAAGGTGGTGATACTAAAGTGAAAATCTAAAAATATTTAGTTATTTATGGCTAGATCTAATAAATAGATTAGTTATTTCAATATTTCATGGATGCCCTGTTGTTATGAAACATAAAAGCTTTTAGCTAAATGTTTTTTAAGGCAGGGCATTCTTTTTTCATTGTATTTCTCGAAAAGCGTATTTTTAAAATAGGCTCTCGTTTTTTAAATAATTAAATGGTAGATAATTCTACATTTGCAATCAATGGCATTTAATCGAATTCTAACATCTGGATTTTTTAAATGTTAATAGTTGAAGATAACATGGAAAATAAAAAATATAATAAAGCTACCGAAGCTGTTTGGGCGGGAGAGGATAATCCCTATTTTAAGGAAGCAGTAACCACTCCAATAGTAAATAGTGTGGCTTTTGCTTACAACGATTTGGATAAATGGTATGACATTTCTATCGGAAAACAAGATGGATTTATTTACAGCCGAAATACCAACCCAACTGTGGCTGCACTCGAAGAAAAGATTAGAGTGCTTGAAGGTGCTGAATCGGCAACGGCCTTTGCAACCGGGATGGCAGCAATTAGCAATACCTTGTTTACTTTCCTAAAACCAGGAAAGCGAGTGGTGTCGATGAAAGATACTTATGGCGGGACAAGTAAATTATTTTTAGATTTTTTTCCTGAATATAAGGTGGATGTCTGTTTATGTGAGACAGGCAATCATGAGGAAATGGAATTGGAAATTGCTAAAGGTTGCGATTTAGTTTATTTAGAAACTCCCACTAATCCTACACTTAAAATAGTTGATATTAAGCGTCTGGCACAAGCAGCTAAAAAGGTAGGGGCAATTGTGGTGGTAGATAATACCTTCGCTACTCCAATTAATCAAAATCCATTGTCGCTTGGCGCTGATTTGGTATTGCATAGCGCCACTAAATACCTTTGTGGTCACTCTGATGCTATGGGTGGATTATTGGCTGGCAGCAAAGATCTGGTGCAGAAGGTTTTCCACTTTAGGGAAATTAATGGTGCTAGTTTGCAAGCAGATCCTGCTTACATGATTGCTCGGGGAATGAAAACACTTGAATTACGGGTATCTCGTCAAAATGAGTCGGCTCTTACCATTGCTAAATATCTTAAATCTCATCCAAAGGTTAGTGATGTTTTTTATCCTGGCTTAGAAACTCATAAGGGTCATGAAATTGCTAAATCTCAAATGCGTGGCTTCGGCGGAATGTTGAGTTTTGCCCTCAATGGAGGCTATGATTTGGTTGAAAAATTTCTTCCTTCTTTAAAACTTGTTCATTTAGCTGCTAGCTTAGGCTCTGTAAGTACTTTGGCCGGTCCGCCACGTACCACCAGCCACGTTGAACTAACGGAGGCACAACGTGCCCATTTGGGTATTCCGGAGAGCTTAATTCGCTATTCTGTGGGAATTGAATCGGTAGATGACCTGCTACAGGACCTTGAAGATGGATTAAAGAAAATTTAGTATATTTGTATTTAAAGCCGGATAAATGAGCAAATGTTCATCTATCCGGCTTTTTTATGCAATTCTATTTTTAGCTTATCTGAGTTTTTTATTATGAGCTAAATCATTCCTTTTTTTGTTTTTGGTCATTTTAGTTCAGCCATTTTATTGATATCGTTGTATTATGAAAGAGATAAACATTAAACACGTTAGCAATTTGCATAGTGATGCACTCAGGGGACTAGAATTTTATGAGCAAGAATTAGTCATTTTACAAAAGCGACTTGAAGAAATTGCTGGGGATAATACCGGTCACGAGGTGGCGGTAAATATCGAACATTTTCAGAATCAGTTTTTGATTCAGAACAATAATATTGATGAGCTAAAGCATAAAATCAAAGAAAATTTAAAGGCCATTGAGAGTCAGGTAATGAGTTCGGCTGGTTTTGTGGACCAAGATTCTATGAGCTTAAATGCGGATCTTTATGACCAGTATTTAACTCAGGAAAAGATTGTTAACGATATCAGGAAAGAATTTAATCGATTTGCTTCTAAATGGATGTAGTTTGATGCGTCCATTTTTTATTCCGCAAATGGATAGATGACAATAGATTTAAAATCCATAGTTTAGCATGATTTTTTAATGCTTAAAAATGTTTTTTTTAAAGTATTTGCTCATCCTTGTTTTGCTATTTCCCATTGTTTCGAGGGCGCAAACTTGTGCAGGCAACTTTGGCGACCCAGTGGTGAATATTACTTTTGGAAGTGGCTCTGCACCGGGACCAATAGCTTCTACTAACTATAATTATACCACAGCTAGCTGTCCCATAGATGGTAGTTATACCATTATAAATCGTACAAGTGGCTGTTTTGGGAATAGTTGGCATTCTCTTTCAGAGGATCATACTCCCGGAGATAGCGATGGTTTTATGATGCTGGTAAATGCTTCAAATGCTCCCGGCGAATTTTACAAAGAAACAATAACTAATTTGTGCCCAGGTACAACTTACGAGTTTTCGGCCTATGTGGTAAATGTCTTAAAGACTACTTCAGCAGGAATAAAACCAAATTTAACTTTTTTTATAGAGTCTGTTTCAGGGTCAGTCTTAGGCAGCTATTCTACTGGAAATATACCAGAATCATTGAATCCTGAATGGAAAAAATATGCATTGGTTTTTACTACTCCTGTAGGTATTTCTTCTGTGGTTCTCAAAATAGTTAATACCGCTCCAGGAGGTAATGGTAATGATCTTGCTCTAGATGATATTACGTTTAGGGCTTGCGGACCAAGCATTGAACCTAAATTAAATGGTAGCTTGACAAACTTTTTACTCTGTG
>NZ_JBIIPN010000037.1:0-21496 GCF_044342615.1 Daejeonella sp.
TATCAAACCCGAAAATGTAGTGAATGAACAATTTAAAACCCTTTTCGATATGAAGAAGGAGTTTCCAGAATTGCGTTTACCTGCCGTTTGGCTTCCATATGGAGTTTTAGGAATTTCTAATTCGGAGCCTATTACTATCCCGAAAGGGCATTTCGGACCCTTTGAAGGACAAACTTTGGTTGGTGATCAGGGAATGAGTATTCTTTCTAGAGTATTCATGGAAAAGGTGAATGGCGAGTATCAAGGCGCTTCTTTTATGTTCCGTTCAGGATTTAGATCGGGAGTACTCAGAATGTCTTGGGCACGTGATAGCTCCTTATTTATCGGTGAAACAAACCGTGGATGGGGTTCAGCTGGTGAAGCAAATGAAGGTTTACAGCGTTTAGTTTGGAATAAGAAAACACCTTTTGAAATGAAAGCGGTTAGAGCTATGCCTGATGGATTTGAAATTGAGTTTACCCTCCCTGTAGATCAAAAATCTGCCGAAGATTTGGCTTCTTACTCAGTAGAAAGTTATATCTATAAATATCAACCAGTATATGGTAGTCCGCCAGTAAACCTTGAAAATCATACAATTAAAGGTGTTAAATTATCTGCTGATGGTTTGAAAGCTAGAATTATTGTTGATAATTTACGCAGATATTATATACATACTATTAAGCTTGACGGACTTCGTGAGCGCGATAATTTCTATTCGCTAGTACATCCTACGGCATATTATACTTTAAATAATATTCCCGATGGTGCTAAATTAGCTATGTCTGAAGTGAGTACAAAAAACTCTTCAGCTGTTGAAGCCAAAGCTACTACGATAGTAACAGCCTTGAAGAAGGCTAGTCCCGCGCCGGCCCTAAAACCAGCAGCGCCTAAAGCGGCACCTGCTGTTCAAGCTACTAAGGCACCTACTTATGATGAAGTGAAGGGAATGCTTGCATCATATACTTGTTTATCTTGCCATAATCCTGATAAAAAAATGGTGGGACCAGCATTTAAGGATATTGCAAAACGTAAGTATAGTCCCGAGAAAATTGTACAGCTTATCCACAATCCTAAGCCAGAAAATTGGCCGGATTATCCAACCCCGATGCCGCCAATGCCTCAGGTTAAAAAGGAGGATGGCTTAAAAATAGCGGCGTACATCAATTCGCTTAAATAAAAATATATTTCTGCATAAAACCCGATCATTTATTGATCGGGTTTTTTTTATTCAAAAATTCATCAAGCCTTCATGTTCGAGCACTACCTTAGTGCCAAGATTATTATTTACCTAATAATTTTCATTTATTTTGATCCCAACATTAAGGATATACTGATTAGAATAATAGTCGATTAACTCAAAAGAGCCAAAATTCAGTATTTTTACAAAAGATGAAATTGAGAGCAGGTTTTCCTACAATAATCCTTATTGCTTTGCTTGGCATGCCATTTGCCAATCTATTTGCCTATGATAAGGAAATTGAAGTTAAACCGCTTAAAAAGATTGATTTTGAACATCTTATAGTCCTGGCCTTAGATTCAATACCAGCAAAAAAAATAAGTGAAAAAAACGATCAGGATCGTCTTGCAGGAGAGATTAAACCAGGAGAAGGTAAGCGTATTCAAGAAATAAACAGGGATAATAAAAAAATTCGTCAAAAATCGGGCATTAAACAGGTACCACGATCAATTCCAAAATTGAAACCTAAAACTTTGAATGATCGCATTCCGATTAGAAGAATTCCAATGAAAACTCCTAAAAAGGGCTTTGCGGGTTTACATTAAAATTGGCCATTTAAGATATGAATAGAGGGTATATTTTTCTAACACTACTACTTTTTATAGCCTCAAGGGCCTTTTCGCAAGTTGATTCTACTGAAGTAGAGCCTAAAAGAAATACAATTATTCTAGCGGGAATTTATGGTAATAATGCCAATTATTACGGACAAACAGCGGAGCAAAAACTACCTTATTTTCTAAATAATATTGCTCTGAGCTTAAAAAATGGACTTTTCTTTTCTGTAGGATCTTACAAATTGATAAATGCTGGCGGTCCCTTAATTTCAGAATTAGATTTAACTGCTGGATTAGAACAGCAGATCGCGAAAAATTTGAATGGAACCATAGCCTATAGCAGATCCTTCTTCGCGAAAAATTCGCCATTATTAGGTGCAGCAAATGAAAATACTATAAGTGCTTCATTGGCTTATGATCTAAATTTAATCAAAACAGGTTTCAATACCTATTACGCTTTTGGAACACAAACCGATTTATTCCTTTCTTTTACAGCTTCAAAGCCTATTAATCTTGGAAGTATTTCTAAAGAAAAGGATTTTATTTCTTTTGAGCCTGGTTTAGAGCTTGTAGGAGGCACCTTGCACTATTTTGAAGAATATATTGTAAGGCGCAATAGGCTGAATAATATGCCTAATAACCCCAATCTACCTCCAAGAGATCAAAATTATACCATCACAAGGAGTGCAAGTAGCTTCAACATGATTTCATACAATATGAATTTCTTGCTGGGCTATAATCGCAGGAATTATCTATTAGAGGGTGGATGGCAAGTTTCCCAATTAGGAAAAAACGTGTCGGATACACAGCAAAAACCACGTTCATTTTTTAACTTAAGTTTCTATTACCAATTCTGATTTGAAAGTACTGCTAATTGAAGATGAGAAAACCTTGGCCTATGAAGTAGAGGCCTTCCTGAAAAAGGCATTTTACCTTTGCGACATGGCACATACCGCCAAAAAAGGGCTAGAAATGATTGGTGTAAATCCCTATGACTTTGTTTTGCTTGATTTGGGATTACCCGATCTCGACGGACTAAAAGTGCTTCAGGAGGCGAAAAAGCTTAATCCTGATGCGGCTTATATCATTCTTACAGCACGTGGTAATATTGAAGATCGAATCTTGGGACTTGATTTAGGAGCTGATGATTATCTTCCTAAACCATTTTCTTTACTTGAGTTGCAATCGCGTATGCAAGCCATCTCCAGGAGGAAATTTAATATCAATACACAAGAAATAGAACTGGGAGAATTTATGATTGACCTTCAAAATAGGACGGTTAAACATCAATCGCATGAGATTGACCTCACCCGAAAGGAATTTGATTTGCTCAGCTACCTACTTTTACATAAAAACAGGGTACTTAATCGCATGCAGTTGAGTGAGCACATTTGGGGATCTTTCGTTGATGATGAGTATGACTCCAATTATATTGATGTTCACATTAAGAATATCCGTAAAAAATTAGGAGCCTATGGTAGCGTCGAATGGCTCGAAACGGTAAGAGGTGTAGGCTATAAAATCAGGAAATAATTGAAATTAATCAGCAAACTTACACTTTTCATTACGCTCTCAAAACTCGCTATAGTTTTGCTATTTGTCCTTACTTTGCCCTATTTAATTGGCGAAATTGCTAGTAATTATACCGATTATTACCTTCAGCAACAGCAAAATAAAGTACTTGAAGTGGTTGCTAAAAATGGCGTTGATTCGTATTTGCAAGGTGAAGAAAGTTATGGCAGTTATACGATGCTTAAAGAGGAATATATTTCTTTGGAGCCTGTAGAACAGGGCTTTACGCTCGATACTATTTATACCGATCAACGTGTTATTGAACAAGACACTCTGAACTATCGCGTACTTATTCATGCTTTTGATACGGAGCGTGGGACCTATTTGATGGAGGTTGGAAAAACTATTGAAACCATAGATCAATATAATGCTCCGCTACAACGAATTGCAACTTATGTTTTACTCGGATTGATTCTTATTACCCTCATTATTGATCTGCTTTACACCCGTTTCTTGCTCAGGCCATTGGTGAAAATTATTAAGACCAAAATTATCAATAGGAAATTTCCATTTAACGAAAATCCAATTCCAATTAAAACGAGTACTAGTGATTTTCGATTCCTCGACGACTCATTAATTAAGCTCATGGAACAAATTCATGTTGCTTTTGAGAAAGAAAGAGAATTTACAGCCAATGCATCACATGAACTGATGACCCCAATCGGGATTTTGCAAAATAAGATTGAAAACCTGATGAGTGAGCCTGAAATTGGCGATTTAGTTCAAGAAAGCCTTATTGGCATGCAAAAAACCTTGAACCGACTTAAGCGCATTGTGCACTCTTTATTACTGATTTCTAGAATTGAAAATGATCAATTTACAAAGAAAGATTCAGTAAAGGTTTCAGAATTATTTGAGGATATTTCGGATGAGATTAGTCACAGGCTAAGTGAAAAGAATATCAGCCTAGAATCGACTATTTCAAAGAATATTATTCTTAAAAACATAAACCGAGATCTTATTTACCAAATGTTTTATAATTTGGTAAATAATGCCATTCGTTATAATAAAGAATCTGGATTTATACATATTAAAGATTGCTTAAATGCAGATGGAACATACGTTATAGACCTGATTGATAGTGGGATAGGCATTCCTGAAGAAGAAATTTCTACTATTTTCAATCGTTTTAAAAAGGCCAATAAATCAGAAGATTCGGGTGGCTATGGACTTGGATTATCTATTGTTAAAAGTATCGCCGATTATCATCAAATAATAATTTCTGTAGAATCAGAACCGGATAGGGGTAGCGCGTTTAGGCTTTTATTCCCGGCATTTCTGGTAGTTAAATGATTGGAGGAGAACACTTACTACTGGAAAATGGAAAATCAAACATTTTTTCCGCTTAGTAGCGTCTTAGCAAGAAACTCTAATATGCGTTTTTACGCGAAAATTTGCCTGAGTATTTTTACCCTTGCGCAGATGTCGTTAGCCTGACAACTGACAACCGATAACTCTTTTTAATCCAATAGATGTCAGTAATTTTCGCAGAGTTAGGTGCTTGGTACAGAACACCAATCAAGCCCAATTATCATAATAAAGTATAAATAACTTTATTCCTTAAATGTGACAATCTGCCGATTATTCTCCATTTTTCAGGCCTTAATTTTGAGTATTATATAAAACTTTAAAAACATAAATCATATGAAAAAATTAAGTTTAATTGCTTTTTCGGCATTATTTGCTTTGAGTTCATGCGGAGGTAGCACAGACTCTACTGAGACTAGCTCTGCAGACACTACAAGTCAGGAAACTGCAGCAGCACCAGTTGAAAAAGAAGTTTCGATTACCATTAATGCAGGTGATGATATGAAATTTGATTTGCCTGAAATTACAGTTAAGGAAGGTCAGATTGTTAAGTTGACACTTAACCATACTGGTAAAGTAGCCAAAGAAGCTATGGGCCATAATTGGGTATTATTAGCTCAAGGGACAATTGTTTCTGACTTTGCAACTAAGGCGATGCAAGCAAAAGATACGGATTACATTCCTGCAGGAGCTTCTGAAGTATTGGCAAACACTAAATTAATTGGTGGTGGTGAATCTGTTACCATTGAGTTTGTAGCACCAGCAAAAGGTGTTTATGAATTTATCTGTACTTTCCCTGGTCATAGTGGTATGATGAAAGGTAATTTCTACGTACAATAAATCAAAAAACTTTGATTTGAGAAGCCCAAAAGTAACGTTTTGGGCTTTTTTTTATGTCTTTATCCGCGACATTGTTTCTAGTTGAGACACAAAAAGATTAATTCTCGCAAAGACGCAGAGACGCAAAGTTTTTTCAATAAAAATGGTTTTCGTCGATTTTATAACCGTATCAACCGTCTTTTCTATATTTTATTGC
Organism: Daejeonella sp.; assembly: GCF_044342615.1. Taxonomy (GTDB): domain Bacteria; phylum Bacteroidota; class Bacteroidia; order Sphingobacteriales; family Sphingobacteriaceae; genus Daejeonella. The sequence continues at coordinate 5,687 of NZ_JBIIPN010000037.1, forward strand.
CTTCTTTCTTTGCGGCTTTGCGTCTCTGCGAGACACAAAAAGATTAATTCTCGCAAAGACGCAGAGACGCAAAGTTTTTTCAATAAAAATGGTTTTCGTCGATTTTATAACCGTATCAGCCGTCTTTTCTATATTTTATTGCCTTCTTTCTTTGCGGCTTTGCGTCTCTGCGAGACACAAAAAGATTAATTCTCGCAAAGACGCAGAAAAACTAATCGGATAATTGTCCTTCATACGTTTCGCGTCTCTGATAGACACATAATTTTTTATTTTTTCTCGATTAGACGCAATAATTTGTAATTGGTCGGTCCTCTGAACAGTGTTCCCACCTTACCAGTTTCTATTGCCTTTATCCCCCTCCAAAAATATTTTCATCTTCTTGCAACTAATTCGCTTTACCTGCGTCTTATAATTGAATTGATTAGACATGAATTGCCCCTAAACAAATTGAGGAATTTTTTAAAGGGTTACAAACAAAAAAATCCGGAATTTCCGGATTTTTTTTGTTTTAAAAATTATAGAATATCTTTTAAAACCTTCCACACATTATCCGCTAATATCTTATGTCCAGCAGCTGTTGGGTGAATACCATCTGCTTGATTAAGTTCAGCTACACCACCCACTCGATCTAGTAAAAATGGAACTAATGCCATTTTATTTTGTTGCGCTAGCTCTGGGAATATTGCTCGAAATTCGGATGAATAACTTTTTCCCATGTTTGGCGGGACTTCCATACCAACCATCACCATTTTTACATCTGGGTATTTAGCTTTTACCTGATCAATTATACTTTGTAAATTTTTACGAGTTTCACTTACCGGAATACCTCTTAGTCCATCGTTTGCACCGAGCTCCAAAACAAAAACATCTACTGGGTCTTTCAAGAGCCAATCGATGCGTGCTTTTCCTGCCGCAGAAGTCTCGCCACTAAGTCCCCCATTAATCACCTCATAATCAAGGCCTAGCGAATCAATTTTATTCCCAAGTAATGCCGGAAAAGCTTCTTCAGTCTCAAGCCCTAGTCCGGCAGTGAGACTATCCCCAAAAACTAAAATATTTTTCTTAGCTCCTGTTGATTTTGTGTCAGACTCATTGGCTTTCTCAATTTCCTTTTTTGAATTTCCCCCATTTGAACAAGCACTAAGACTTGCAATAAGAAATAGGCTAATATATATTTTGATTTTATCCATGAGTTTTTTTATACGAAAATACTGAATTTTCTCTAGTAGGTGTTCACGGGTTACCAGCCTAAGCTATAGATGCTTTTTGAGAACACTAAATCAGAGGAAAAAAATCTAATCTAATTTTATAAATTACATAAAAATTTCCTCCAATGCGCCATACTTTTTCACTTTTCATAATCATATCATTTTGTTTCGCCTGCTCCAACCCACCTAAAGTAGAAAAATCTAAAAATCCAACTTTTCTAAAAGCATATAAATTTCGTGATGCTGGCAATAAAGATTCTGCTTTTATTTATTATAACAAGGCCAAAGAGGAGCTTCTTCAAGAAAAGGATAGTCTCAATGCGGCCGTTTGTATGATCAATATGGCTATCATTGCTTCAGATAAGAGCGACTATTTGGGGGCACAAGAATTATCATTAAGTGCATCTAGTTTTTTGGATGACAGTAACCCGGGTCACTTTAAATATAACTTGTCTAATTATAATGCTCTGGGAATCAGTAGCTTTAGTTTAAAACAATATGACAAAGCTATAGAGTTTTATAATAAGAGTTTAGAATTTACGTCAGATAGTGCTCTAATAATAAGTATCAGAAGCAATGTTGCAGAAAATTACCGAAAGAGTGGCAAATATGATGATGCAATTCTGATTTTTAAGAGTTTAGTTAGCCAAGAGAAAAATCCTGTAGATTACGCCCGAATACTTACAAACTATGCAAGTACCAAATGGCTCCAAAATCCCAGTTACAATGCATCTACAGAACTTAGACAAGGATTAAGTATCCGAATTAAAGAAAAAGATAAATTGGGCGAAAACAATAGCTATGATCATCTCACAGATTTCTATCTAAAAACTCATCCCGATAGCGCCCTATATTTTGCAAAACAATGGCATGAAATGGTATATAGTCTAGATAGTCCAGGGGACCTTCTCGAATGCCTTAAAAAGCTTGTTTTATTAAGTGATGAACAAAATTCAAAAAAGTATTTTGCTCAGTATCGCCAATTAAGTGACAGCCTTCAAACAGTAAAAAACAACGCCAAAAACCAATTTGCGCTCATTCGCTATGAAACTGAAAAGCATAAAGCTAATAACCTATTATTACAGCGCGAGGCCACAATTCGTACGATTTGGATTTTCTCACTCAGTCTTTTATTAGTTGGAGGATCTTTCCTATCAATAATTTGGTATAAAAAGCGTAAAAAGCGCATGGAATTAGAGGCTAAAAATGCCATCCAAGAAGGGCAATTAAAAACCTCCAAGAAAGTGCATGATGTGGTAGCTAATGGTATCTATCAAATAATGACCGAAATTGAAAATAATAAGGAGATTATCCATGAGCATATACTCGATAAAATGGAATCACTTTATGAGCGTTCACGCGATATTTCTTATGATGTGTTAGCCAAAGCAAATGAAGATAATAGTTTTGAAAATACCATTCGCGAATTATTAGTCTCATTTGCTTCAGAAGAAACCAAAGTAATTATTGTTGGAAATACGAATGAGCTGTGGAAACATTTGCCCTATCAAGATCAATTTGAGATTAAACAAGTGCTTCAAGAGTTGATGGTAAACATGAGAAAACACAGTCGTGCGACTCAAGTTGCCATTCGGTTTGAGCTTAAAGACGATAAAATTTTTATTTATTATACAGATAATGGCATAGGAATCTCTGACGGCATAAAATTTAAGAATGGTTTGACAAATACGGGAAACCGTATTAATAGCATAAATGGTAATATTAATTTTGGAACTAGTACAAGAGGCGGACTTAATGTACAGTTAATAATTCCTATCACGGTTTAAAATTATGTTCAAAAAGGTTCTTATTGCTGAAGATCACGAAAGTTCTAATATTTCAATTAGGAAGGCTCTAGAGGATTTCGGTTGTTTGAATAATGACTATGTCTATTATTGCGATGATGCACTCACGCGTATTACACATGCCATTAAAACTAAGAATGAGTATGATTTGCTCATTACCGATTTATCTTTTGAAGAGGATGAAATTCCCCAAAAAATTGGTACGGGTACCGATTTAATTAAGGCAGTAAAAGAGTTACAGCCTACTATTAAAGTGCTTGTATTTTCCGCCGAAAGCAAAGGAGCAATTATTGATAATTTATTTAAAGACTTAAATATCAATGCTTTCGTAAGAAAAGCTCGCCGCGATGTGACTGAACTTAAGCAAGCCTTTGATGCAATTTGTAATCAAAAAACCTATTTAAGTGCTTCCTTAAGACGTTCAATTCAGTACAGTAATGCTTATGAATTTAAGGAGTTCGATATTATATTAATTAGCTTGCTTTCTAATGGTGTTTTACAAAAGGATATTCCAAATCACTTGCGGGAAAAGAAAATTAAGCCATCTGGACTAAGCAGTGTAGAGAAGCGCTTAAATTACATGAAGGAAGTTTTAAGCTTCAAAAATAATGAGCAGCTAATTGCCTTTTGTAAGGATATTGGGGTGATATAATCCCACCTTAAATCTAAATCCTACATTTCATCAGAATAGCCAATCAGCAAAAGCTTTTTTCGATATTCTATCATTTTTCCCCTAGCCCCACCTCCATTGTCATTTAAAATTCGGAGAAAATTATCAACAATTCATCATTTTACGGTTTCCCGTAAGTATTTCTACTTAAAATAAAACATTTTTGAATAAACTAATTTATTCTTGTTTAAAGCCGTATTCTAATGGGTATGTGCTTAAAATTGAGCTTAATGAAATATTCCATTAAGCTTGTTAAGTCCAAAACATGAAATAAAATTGTGTTCAATTTAAATTTTGTGATGATTTGGTTTATAGTGCTTTTGCTAATGACAGCTATTGGAGCTTTTATTGGCTATTTAAAATTAACAAAGTCGAAGGAAACCCTATATGAAACGATTGATTTTGGAATTCGTTGTGCTTATGTGGGATTACAGGCAATGTTAATCATTGTTGGCATTGCAATTTTGGTGGTTTTGGGATGGTGGTGTGAGGGATTTTTACTATGAATAAAAATATCAACTAGAAAGAAGTCAATAAGATAAACAATGATTAAAGGATACATAATAACATTTTTAATAATATTTAAAACGGCTTTTTGTGTTGCTCAAAATTTTATTGAAGAAAACGATAAAGTAATAATGTCAGTTGAACCGACTCAATTAGTTAATTCTATCAATAAAAAAGAATCAGCTGCTAATGACTATATAGGATTTTACCAGAAATATATAAGTGGTATTCGTGGACAGGAGTGTCCGATGTATCCAAGTTGCTCAAATTATGGTTTGAAAACATTCACTGAATCTAATTTTGTTTCTGCTTTTGTTTTAACTTCTGATCGTTTATTAAGATGTGGACATGATCATGATAACTATTCTTTAACCTTAAGAGAAAATGGCTTTAAGTCACTTGATTACCCAGCCTATGACAAAGCACCAATAGAACTTTATTATAGCCGTAATTCATATCACTTTGCTTACTCGGATACAGTAAATGATGAATCTTCATTTGCCTTCATAAAAAGGTTAATCAATAATCAATATTATCAAGAGGCACTTTTGGAAATCATGAGAATTGAGTTTGAACTTAAAAAGTTCAATTTGGAGCTGTTTGTAAACAAAATTATTTGTTTAAAAGCTCTTGAAGAATATGAAAAAGCATTATTTGAATACGAAACTAAGTGCCCAAATGAGTATAAGTCAAATAGTGAATTGACTTTTCAAATCGCGCTGATACAATTCAAACTTCAAAATTTTGATCAATCACTAAGTGCAACATCTGTGGCAATGGAATCTTGCAATGATACGTTTTGTAAACCTAAAATACACATGTTAAATGGTTTACTCTATGCTAATAAATACGATTGGAAAAATTCGATGAAGTCCTATCAATTATTATCAGCGTTCGAGTCACACAGAAAAATAGCAAGTTCAAATTATAAACTTTCAGAAAGTGCACTTCAAATTAAAGATAAAAGCCCAGCAATTGCTGGTTTGCTTTCAATTATTCCTGGTGGCGGATATTTATATACTGGTCATAAACAGACAGCTTTTTCAGCATTGGTGGTAAATGGACTTTTGGCTTACGCAACATATACAAGTTTAAAAAACAAAAACTATGGAATGGGGATACTAACTGGTGTTTTCAATTTTAGTTTTTATATGGGAAACATTTATGGTGCAACAAAAAGTGCTAAACGCTTTAACGAAAAACAAAGAAAATCAATAAATAATAAACTAGAATACAATTCACACTTTTAAAAACCAACAAACAATGATTATTAAAATTCTAAAATCAAATTATGTAAAGCACTGTGCTTTACTTTTAGCAGTATCAATTCTTTCTATGTCATTTAAAATGCCTGGGAATGCCGATGTAGTTTTAAATGCAGGAACTAATATTCCTCTTGAAACTGTCTCAATGATTCAATCCGATTTAGTATCGGTTGGTCAAACTATCGACTTTAGAGTGAAGTATGATGTGAAGGTAGAGGGTAAAACTGTAGTTGCAGCAGGTGCAATTGCCAAAGGACAAGTTATGAGAGCTCAAAGAGCCAAAGGACTTGGAAAAGAAGGTTTCATAGAAATACAGATTAAATCTGTAACGGCTGCTGACGGACAAGAAGTTTTTCTTACTGGTGGTAATGTTTATCAAGAAGGTGAAGACAAACAATCCCTTTCTATTTTATTAGGAGTATTTGTTTGTATTTTGTTTTTAACGATGAAAGGTAAAAATGCACAAGTGCCTCCAGGTTACCAAGTTAATACTGCAGTTGCATCTACAATGACTATCAAAATCTAAGTAAAATCATTACAGATTAAAATAACAGCTATGAGATTTTAAATTTTATAGCTGTTATTTTTTTAATACTATGATAAAGAAATCTCATCTAGGTACTCCATAACCTCATTGATTTGTGGTGGGCTTTACGTTTTTGTTTCATAGCATGGGATTTCTCCACGCCAGACATTAATGGGTTAAATCGCGATAAGAGTGGCATGTTCGAAATGACGCAGCGATATCTTTGATGTTCGGATTTCATAGCACGTCATCTTGAATACCACTGTCTGTAGACTTCAGCGCAGCGGTGTCTACGGATTATTCAATAATGAGTTCTTCAGACTCCTTACAATCGCTAGCTGAGGCCCCTGTATCGTCCTAAAAAGTTTTACAGTTTTTGATTTAATCCTGCAATGAGTTTACAGTGTTAAAGAAGGTTCCTCACCTGCGGAAGGGCAGGTTTCGGGATGACATCCTAGTAAATAATGTTATGTATTTTTTATAGCACGGTTTCAGATGTTGCTGTGCATATCCCCCTCTAGTCCAAAGGACTCCTTCGGAGCGGGGGCAGGTTCTTAGAAATACCCAAATTCCTATGCAGGCATAATATTTGTATTATCCCAATCCATTAATAATATGAGATGATTTTTACATTTTAAGCCCTTCAATTTGCTTATTTTGCAAGAGCTGATCAATAAATGGAAATTATGCCTGAAAACACTATCCTAAACATTCAAAACCTTAGTAAAAGCTATCAAAGTGGCGGAAAAATGCTCAGTGTTTTACACGATATTAATTTCGCGATTGAGGCGGGTTCTACCTGCGCCATTGTGGGTCCATCTGGAAGCGGAAAAACCACACTTTTGGGTTTATGTGCAGGTTTAGATCGTTCTAGTTCTGGCTTGGTGGAGCTTAATCATATTCGTTTAGATAATTTGACTGAGGATGAGCGCGCACATGTTCGTAATCAACATGTGGGATTTATCTTTCAAAATTTTCAATTATTACCTACGCTCACAGCGCTCGAAAATGTCATGGTTCCACTTGAGCTTCGAGGCGAAAAGCATATCCGTCCGCGGGCTGAAGCCTTACTCGAAAAGGTGGGTTTGGCAGATCGCGGACACCATTATCCAAGTCAGCTTTCTGGTGGTGAGCAGCAGCGCGTTTCTTTAGCACGCGCATTCTCTAATTCGCCTAAAATATTATTTGCCGATGAGCCTACAGGAAACCTTGATGCCGAAACGAGTGAAAAGGTGGTTAAATTATTATTCGACCTAAATAAGGAAGCGGGAACAACCTTGGTTTTAGTTACGCATGATCTTGAGCTTGCCGCCAAAACTCAAAGAATAATTCGAATTAAGGGTGGATCATTAATCTCAGACGAATTAACCAATAACAAAAATTCGAACCATGTCGGAGCTTAACTTTTTTCCATCTGCAGAAAATGGGAGTCCGATGAATTTAAAATGGCTCTTTCTTATGGCTTGGCGGGATAGTCGCCGAAACCGCTCCCGTTTATTCTTATTTATCTCTTCCATCATCCTTGGAATAGCGGCATTAGTGGCTATTTATTCTTTTGAACATAATCTTAAAAAGGATATCGATTCGCAGGCCAAAAGTCTTTTGGGTGCCGATTTAGTTGTAGAAACCAATAAAGCGGTAGCACCCGATGCCTTAAAGTTACTTCAAGAATTGGGTGATGAACGTTCCGAAGAACGTGCTTTTGCATCCATGATTTATTTCCCTAAAAGTGAAGGAACCCGATTAGTTAGTGTAAAAGCACTTTCTGGTCAATATCCTTACTATGGTGAAATTGAAACGAGTCCCGCGACGGCTAGCCGCACTTTTCGTGAAAAGCAATCTGCCCTCGTTGATAAAACCCTCATGCTCCAATTTGATGCTCAAGTGGGTGATTCCATTAAAGTGGGTGAACTTACATTTGAAATTTCGGGAGTAATTAATAAGGCACCAGGTCAGACAGGTTTTGCTTCTTCCGTAGCACCCATCGTGTATATTCCTTTGAGTTATTTAGAGCAAACCGGACTTTCACAAAAGGGTAGTCGCATTAGCTATAATTATTACTATAAATTTTCCGAAAGTGTTGATATTAAGAAACTTACAAAGAAATTAGAACCTCAATTTGAAAAGGCGGAGCTTGATTATGAAACGATTGAATCCCGAAAGGAGAATACCGGCCGTTCATTTGAAGATCTTACTGAATTTCTGGCTTTAGTAGGTTTTATTGCCCTACTTTTGGGATGTATTGGTGTTGCCAGTGCCATTCATATTTATATTCGTGAAAAGATTAATACCATCGCTATTCTGCGATGCTTAGGTGCAAGTGCTAAACAGGCTTTTTTAATTTATTTGATTCAAATTATTGGTGTCGGCTTAATTGGTTCTATACTTGGATCACTGCTTGGTACACTCATTCAGCAGGTTTTACCAGCAGTTTTAGCGGATTTTTTACCGGTTAAAATTACCGCTGCAATTTCATGGCTTTCTATTGCTCAGGGTATCATTTTGGGACTCATTATCTCCATTTTATTTGCGCTTTTGCCTCTAGTGTCGGTACGAAATATTTCTCCGCTAAATACTTTGCGTTTATCTTTTCAAGAAACGAGTCTGTTTAAGGATCCGCTAAAATGGTTGGTGTACTTCCTAATTGTTTTATTCATTTTCGGCTTCAGCTATTTGCAGATGAGCTCCCTGAAGCAGACTTTTTTCTTCACCGGAGGTGTCTTAGCAGCATTCATTATTTTGGCATCCTTGGCCTACGGATTGATGTGGTTTGCACGTCGTTTTTTCCCTTCATCTTGGAGCTATTTATGGCGTCAAGGTTTTGCAAATTTGTTTAGACCTAATAATCAGACTTTAATATTAGTGGTTTCTATCGGTCTAGGGACTGCTTTTATTTGCACGCTCTTTTTGGTGCAGGGAATTTTAATCAATAGTGTTACGCTTTCGTCGAGTAAGAATCAGCCGAACATGATACTTTTTGATATTCAATCTGAACAGAAAGTGGAGGTGTCAAATCTTACAAAAAGCATGGATTTACCTATAATTCAGGAGGTTCCAATTGTGAATTTGAGAATCACTGAAATTAACGGTCGTACAGCCACTGATTTTAAAAAGGATAGTCTCAATAAAGCTGCAATACGTGCTTTAGACCGTGAATTCCGCGTTACCTATCGAGATAGTTTGAGCGATTCGGAAGAAATTATAGAAGGCGAATGGACCGGCAAAGTGGAAGCAGGAAAGCCAATTTATGTATCGATTGAGGATGCCTATGCTAGTAGGATTGGCGTCAAGGTAGGTGATGAGCTTAAATTTAATGTGCAGGGAGCACCTTTGAAAGCAATTATTGGAAGTACTAGAAAGGTGGATTGGAATCGTATTCAGACTAATTTTCTATTAATTTTTCCTGCTGGTGTGCTTGAAAATGCTCCTCAGTTTCATGTGCTATTAACTCAGGTGCCTTCCGATGAGGTGTCTGCAAAATATCAACAAGCGGTGGTTCGAAATTTCCCCAATATTTCTATGATTGACCTTGGTTTAGTATTAAGTGTACTTGATGAAATTTTGGATAAAATGGGTTTTGTGATTCGTTTTATGGCAGCTTTTAGCATCATTACAGGATTAATTGTGCTTATTTCATCGGTTTTGATCAGTAAATACCAGCGTATTCGCGAAAGTGTTTTATTAAGAACCATTGGCGCTAGTCGTAAACAAATTTTGATCATTACTGCACTTGAATATTTCTTTTTGGGAGCTTTGGCTGCTGGTGCAGGTATCATTCTATCGCTTGGTGCGAGTTGGGCATTGGCAGTTTTTACTTTCGAAACAAGTTTTAGTCCGCCGCTTTTACCAGTTCTATTGTTATTCTTAGTCATCACCTCCCTAACCGTTTTTATCGGATTGTTTAATAGTCGAGGGATATTAAATCGTCCACCTTTGGAGGTGCTTAGGACGGATGTTTAAAATAATGATCTGTATACGTTAATTCTATAACATTCGTCGGGGCGACCCTTGCGGTCGCCCTATCACCAAAATCAACTTTTAATTACTAGATGGGCGTGGGTGAACCACGCCCCTTCAATTTCGGTCGCCCCATCATGAAAATCAACTATTAATTGGGAAATGGGCGTGGGTGAACCGCGCGCCTTCGATTGGTTTATTATTGAATTTATTTATTTTTAAATTTATCTTTCTTCCAATTTTTTGGATTGTTTTCAATATATTTTGATATCTGTAAATAGGCTCTCGCATCTCGTATAATAATGTCATAATAATCTCTCTGCCAAAATTTTCCCATGATTTCATTTCTAGATTTATAAATATCTAGGCATGCATTTGCTACTAATGATTTGTAGGCTCCAATGATATCTCCTATCGTCGGGGCGACCCTCGTCGGGGCGACCTTTGCGGTCGCCATATTGTTAAAATTTTTATCATTAGAACAGGCGGAGGTGAACTCCGCCCCTGCAATTGCGGTCGCCATATTATTATTATTAAAATTATTTTTATTTGTCGGGACGGGGTTCACCCCAGCCCCGACGGTTAATTCAACGATTGGATTTATATTTCTTAATGAAATTATCCCATGCATATGATTTGGCATTATCTGAAATACATCCAATTCAAAATTAGGAAATCTATCCTCCAATTTTATCCATTCCTCATGCGCAATTTTCCCAAATTCATTTAATTTCATTTCCTCATTTACAACATCTCCAAACCTATAAACGTTATTTTGGCAATTTATCGTAATAAAATAAAGCCCTGATTTCGAGTAATCATAACCTTTATATCGTATCGATCTACGGTGATGGATTTTGGGATTGTACTTGGCCATTCTTTTTTAATGATGAAAGTATGATTAAAAGAGAAAAGCATTTTATAACGTGTTTATTTTTTTAGTTAACGGTAATTATTCGTTCCAATCAATAAAATTAGGGTAAAAGCTCTTTATAATTATTTAGCTCTTTCATTCAACTCCTGTAAAATTTCCCCATTCCAAGGCCAAAAAAAAGGCTAATTAAATGAATAATTAGCCTTCTCTATCCCGGTATAAAGATTTTATTCTGTAAAAGCGATCACAGCTTTTTCAATTCTTTTTATTGTTTCCGCTTGTCCAATTAATACGGAAATATCAAAAACTGCGGGACCAAATTTACCGCCCACCAACATCACTCGGAATGGAAGCATTAATTCGCCTGCTTTAATGTTTTTTTCTTCAGCCAGTGACTTGAAGATATGTTCAAGATTGACACTTTCCCAAGCATCTGTAGCAGATACTGCTTTATAGCATTGAATCAAAGACTTAAAAAACTCAGTTTTCTCATCAGTCCATTTTGGCTTTACTGCGTTTAAATCGTATTCTTCTGGTGTTTCAAAGAAGAATGAAGCTTGCTCCCAGAAATCTTGAAGAAAGGTCATACGTTCTTTTACTGCTTCCAAAACCTTTTCAAAGTATTCATTGTCAGCTACTTGTATCCCCTTATCATGAAGGATATTTAGTACTTGACCTTTGATATCAGCAATTTCTGCCTTCTTAATATATTCATGGTTAAACCATTTGGCTTTCTCAAAATCGAATTTCGCTCCTGCCTTACTCACCCTTTCAATGCTGAATTTTTCAATCAATTCATCCATGCTGAAAATTTCCTGCTCTGTTCCATCATTCCATCCCAAAAGGGCAAGCATATTTACGAATGCCTCCGGAAGGTATCCCATCTCACGGAAACCTCGGGTAGTTTCACCACTTTTTGGATCGGTCCAGTTCATCGCATAAACCGGAAAGCCCAATCTATCGCCATCGCGCTTACTTAATTTGCCATTGCCATCAGGCTTTAAAATCAGGGGTAAGTGTACCCATTCTGGCATATCTGCTTTCCAACCTAAGTATTCCCATAATAGAATATGAACAGGGGCTGAAGGAAGCCATTCTTCACCTCTAAAGGCATGGCTAATTTTCATTAAATAATCATCAACAACAACCGCTAAATGATATGTTGGCATACCATCGGCCTTTAAAAGCACTTTATCATCTACCAAATTAGTATCGAAACTTACATCGCCACGAATCATATCCACAAAGTGAACAGTCTCATCTACAGGCACTTTGATGCGGATTACGTGTGGTGTATTCTGATCAAGGAGTGCCTTTGTTTCTTCGGCAGAAAGATTTAATGAATTACGTAAAAATGCCCGATTTTCATGACCATAGCGAAAATTTGGCGTTATTTGTCGCTGTGTATCTAGCTCCTCAGGAGTATCGAAAGCATAGTAAGCGAAACCATCTTTCACTAATTGTTCGGCGTAAATTCTGTAATTTGCTTTACGCTCACTTTGGCGGTATGGGGCAAATGGTCCACCATTTTGTGGTCCTTCATCCGGATTTAATCCGCACCAAGCTAAACAATCTAAAATATATTGTTCTGCACCCTCCACATAACGACTTTGGTCGGTGTCTTCAATCCTCAGAATAAAATCGCCACCGTGTTTGCGGGCAAATAAATAATTAAATAATACCGTTCTTACTCCTCCAAGGTGTAAACCACCAGTCGGACTAGGGGCAAATCGTACCCTTACTTTTTTTGTGATTTCAGACATGTCGCAAAGATAAAACAATGTTAGCATTCTTAGCCTTCCCTTTTCAATTAGGATGTATTTTGAATTCTCATCTCATGAGCTTGACCCTATAATATTTTCTATCGATTTGCCTTTGCAATTGCATTTCCTTTCGTAATTTGCTGAAGAATATGAATCCATATCAAAGGAAACGTCGCTGGAAGTTTATTTTGCTCGGTTTTGCAATCCTAATTGCAGGTGCCTCTTTGTGGTATACCAATTACCTCGTTCGAAATATATCCACTGCAGAGCGTACCAGGGCCGAATTATGGGCAAGAAGTACGCAGAGTATTATCGCAATGCCGGATGTAAATGACGAATACATTAGTTTCATTTACAGCATTCGGGATAGCTTAAGTGTGCCAGCAATTGTGGTAGATTCGGCAGAAAATATTGTTACTTGGCGCGGACTCGACAGTACAAAAACCAATTTCGACCTAGAGGCCGACTCAAAGAAAAAATACGATCCTAAATATTTTAAAAATCAACTCAAGGCGATGAAGGCTCAACATCCTGAACCGATAGTCCTCGAGCTCAATAATCGCAGTAATGAAAAGTGGTTTGTGTATTATAAAGATTCCATTTTAGTAACTCAATTAAAGGTTTTTCCATACATTCAGCTTTCGTTGATCGCGATATTTTTGCTAATTGCCTATGGCGTTTTTAGCTCTTCTAGGAAGTCGGAGCAGGATCAAGTGTGGGTTGGTTTAGCAAAGGAAACGGCACATCAATTAGGAACACCAATTTCTTCCCTGATGGCTTGGGTAGAACTTCTAAAATCGAAGTTTAACTTATCGGATGAGTCGATGATTTTGGAGATGGAAAATGATGTTAAGCGACTAGAAACCGTTGCCGATCGATTTTCTAAAATTGGTTCCAAGCCCATTCTTCATAATCATGTGGTGTACGAAGTAGTCGAAGAATTTGTCAATTATTTTAAAGTTCGGGTTAGCGATAAAATCGAATTTATTTTGATTGGAGATAAACAAGTTGAAGCACTAGTCAATGTGCCTCTGTTTGATTGGGTTATTGAAAACATTCTAAAAAACGCCGTTAATGCCATTGATAATGAAGGGATTATCAAAATTGAGGTTAAGGAGAACCTGGTAAAAGAGCAGGTATTTATTGATATTACCGATACTGGCGCAGGGATACCTAAAAAAGATTTTGACACGGTTTTCCAGCCGGGATATACCACCCGTAAGCGTGGATGGGGTTTAGGACTTTCACTAACCAAGCGTATTGTTGAGAATTACCATCAAGGAAGCGTATTTGTGAAGGACTCTGAAATTGCAAAGGGTACCACTTTCCGCATTGTTTTAAAAAGTAATATGACTTATGTACCTACGACCACAAGCTGACGAATTTCCTATTTTTTATAAAGGATATATTGATATGGTAGGAGATGATGTTTTGGCAGAATTAGAAAGCCAAATCAGTTCATTTCCAAAATTTTTGAGTAGCATTTCTGAAGAAAAAGCCTGCTATGCCTATGCAGAGGGCAAATGGACCATCAAAGAACTTGTAGGTCATATACTTGATACAGAACGAATTATGTCTTACCGTGCTTTGCGTTTCGCTCGTCAAGATGTTACAGCGCTACCCGGATTTGATGAGAATGATTATGTAAAATATGCACATTTTGCTGATCGTACTTTGCAAAGCCTTGTAGATGAGTTTATTGTACTTCGGAAATCAACCATGTATTTGCTAAATTCTTTTAATGAATTGGAGTTAAGTCAATCAGGAATTTCAAACGAAAGACCGATTAGTGTCCGCGCTCTAGTTTATATTTTAGCAGGTCATGTCAATCATCACCAAAAAATCTTAAAAGAACGTTATCTATGATTTGGGCAAAAGAATTTAGTCTTGAAGATTTAAATGGACGCCCTAAAGGTCATATTGGTGAAGTAATGGAAATAGAATTTACCGAAATTACCCCGGATTCGCTATCTGCGCGTATGCCTGTAAATGAAAAAACTAGGCAGCCTTATGGCATTTTGCATGGAGGTGCTTCGGTAGTTCTAGCCGAAACACTGGGAAGTGTTGCTTCCAACTTAGTAATCAATTCGGATAAATATATTGGAGTGGGTTTAGAAGTCAACGCTAATCACCTCAGGCCTGTAAAATCAGGTTTCGTAACTGGAGTTTGTACTCCAATTCATATTGGTGGTAAAACCCATGTTTGGGATATAAAATTATATGATCAGCGTGGGAAAATGACTTGCGTGAGTAGGTTAACTGTTGCGATTATTCCGAAAACGTAAAATAATCCCGATCAAGAATTTATCTTTTTCGGGATTATTCAGTTATAATTTTTATTTCTCTTTGCTTTCTTTCATCTCAATTAAATGAGAAATAAAGAGCCCTAGTCCGCCAAAAACAGCTATTAAGGCAAAATAAATTGCTGGGTTATTCCCATGTTCATTAAAGTTCAAAATGGTATTATCAAGTACAAATGCTATAAATAGTCCAAGTCCAGCGCCAATTAATAATAACCCTATTTTAAGAGCTGTGAAGGTTGGTCCTTTAGGCCTGCGAATTCCCGGATCCATCCCGCTTTGTATCATTAACATATTTTCTTGATTTTGGAGATATCTCACTCCAAAAATTGTTGCGAATAGGCCTAAACCTAATAAAATGGGTATAAAAATTTCTTCATTCATATTAATGTATTTTATTTATTGTTTACAAATTTGTGCATTCGTCGAATCTATAAACTAAGACTACTTGCTTTTGTAAGAGGTTACATCTAATTAATGTATTTTAATTTTTGTTGGATGTAACCTAAAGATACAAAGCAGCGTCACACAACATGATTAATGCGAGACGATAAATCAGATATAGACTTAATTAGCCAGGTGCTGCAAGGTGATAGGATGGCTTATGCCGAAATCATCAAGAAACATCAGCGATTTGTGTTCACGCTTGCCTTGAGGTTTTCAAAGTGTAGGGAAGATGCAGAAGAAATTGCTCAAGATAGCTTTATCAAGGCTTTTCGTGCTTTGGCCACCTTTAAGCAAAACGCTAAATTTAGTACTTGGCTCTACAGTATAGTTTATACTACAGCAATGACTTTCTTAAGAAAGAAAAAGCTTGATACACAATCAATTGATGATGAAACAAGCCTAATTCAACTAGAAGCTTATTCATCTGATCATACAGTAATTGATGTCGAACATAAATCGAAAATGCAATTTGTAAATTTGGCGATTTC
>NZ_JBIIPN010000038.1:0-21417 GCF_044342615.1 Daejeonella sp.
CCGATCGTCCGCAAAAAGGAAGATACCGCGAATTTTATCAATGCGATGCGGATGTAGTAGGCTCCGAAAGTTTAATTAATGAGGCCGAATTTGTATTGATTTATCACGAGGCTTTAAGCAAACTGGGGCTTAAAGATTTTACCATAAAAATTAATAATCGTAAGATTTTATCTGGCATAGCCGAAATTATTGGGAAACCGCAACTCATTGTAGATATGACCGTTGCCATTGATAAGCTTGATAAAATAGGTTTAGACGGAGTAATTAAAGAATTACTTGAAAGAGGCTTTACTGAACCTGATATTGAGATACTGAAACCAATTATCTTGCTTAGTGGCTCAAATGAGGAAAAATTAACTAGTTTAAGGTCGGTACTTTCGGCATCACAAACCGGAATAAAGGGCATTGCAGAAATTGAAAGCATTTTTAATTATTTGGAGCTGCTAACAAGTCAGACAGAATCGGTAAAACAAAACCTTGAACTGGATATTACGCTTGCCCGCGGCTTAAATTACTATACAGGTGCCATTTTTGAAGTTAAAACCAATGAAGTGGCCATGGGTAGCATCGGTGGCGGTGGTAGATACGATGATCTTACCGGCATGTTTGGTCTGAGCGACTTAACAGGTGTGGGAATATCATTTGGTGCCGACCGCATCTATGATGTGCTGGAAGAGCTTAAACTGTTTCCAGAGAGCACTTCTGAGAGCACCAAGGTGTTAATTAGCAACTTCGATGAACAAGCTGAAAAATTTGCACTTCCTTTACTTCAAAAATTAAGAAGCGAGGGAATAAGTGCCGAAATTTACCCTTCATCTGCCAAGCTTAAAAAGCAAATGACTTATGCAGATGATAAAAATATTCCTTTTGTAATACTTATTGGTAGTGATGAAATGGAAAGCGGATTATTAACCCTAAAAAATATGAAAAGTGGGGAACAGCAAAAGCTTTCTGCTGATCAGATAAGTGCATTTTTACTCACGTAAATTTTAAAAACTATCATTAATTATTGTAGCAACCTATTTAAAAGGCTTTCATATATTTCTTGCGAAGTACCTTCCTAGTAAAATCAATAAAAATTGGTAAATCATAGTTTAGTCATAAAACACTAAATCCGATAAAGTAAATCCTTTAAACTGTAATTTTATTTTAGAATCGACTAACAGTCAATTGATTGTGATAAAATTCTGATTTAAACAACAAATTTTATTGTTAACTGTTTAAATCACAACGAGTACCAATGGGAATAATTTTTAGGAATTAGGTCCTATAGAAAACAATCATTTATAATCTAAAAATAATTATGGAACGTAAAGATTTTCTTGCCGCACTTGGATTAGGAGCCGGCTCATTAATTGTATCATCATGCCTTGGAGCCTGCGGAAAATCCGATTCGGCAACACCTTCTACCGGAACACCAACAAGTGGGGGCAGTACAAAAATTGATTTTACCTTAAACGTTAGTACAAACGCCGACATCAACGCAAAGGGTTGGACAATCCAAAACAATATAATTATTGCTAAAAACGGAGCCGATTTTATTGCTTTATCAGCTGCATGTACCCATCAGGGTGCTTCTTTAACTTATAATTCTAGTAATAATACATTTCCCTGCTCTCTAACTGATCCATCACACGGTTCTGTGTTTGATGCAAATGGAAGTAAAACTAAAGGCCCCGCTACTTCGGCACTCAAAAAATATTTGACCTCTTTGAGTGGTACTACATTAAGAGTGTACGAATCTTAATATTCTAGTGAAATGAAACAAATATACTTGATTCTTCTTTTCCTAATTCCACAAAGCTTAAAAGCTCAGGACGATTTGATGGACATGCTAAAAGATAGCACAGAGGTGATTTACAAAAGTGCCACCTTCAAAGCAAATAGAATTATAAATGGACATTCAGTTGAAACCGTTGGTAAAAAAAATCTTGACTTTGTAATTTCACATCGCTTTGATAGACTTAATAATGGTTTCAATGAGTTTTTTGGCTTAGATGCGGCAACAATTAGACTAGGACTGGAATATGGCCTTAATGATCGATTGATGATAGGCATTGGTAGAAGCTCTTATCAGAAAGTGTATGACTATTTTGGTAAATACAGGCTATTTCGTCAAACATCAAATAGTGAAAAAATTCCTCTTTCATTAACCTTAGTATCGGGTTATGCAATAAGAACGCAAAAAACCAGCCCTAGTCTCTCATCATTCGATCGAGGCAGCTACTTCGGTCAATTTTTATTAGCAAGGAAGTTTGATGCTGGATTTTCTCTACAAGTGTCGCCAACGCTAATTCATAGAAATCGTCCAGACGCTTTTTATGATTCCGAAACAGTGTTTTCAACAGGTTTTGCTGGCATGTATAAAATATCTAAAAGAGCTTCAATAAATGGGGAGTATAATTATGTACTTGCAAATCAAATTGATGATAATTATACAAATAATTTTTCCCTTAGCTTAGATCTTGAAACAGGAGGTCATATTTTTCAATTATTGTTTACCAATTCTTTTGGGATGACGGAAAGACAATTCATCACAGAAACGAATGGAAGCTGGGGTAAGGGAGATATTCATTTTGGATTTAATATCTCAAGGACTTTCTCGTTTGAAAAGAAAAATAAAAACAAATGGTAAAACAACTAGTTATAACAGCGTTTTTTTGTTTTCTGGGCAATGTCTTACCTGCTCAAACTCAATTATTTACTGCCAAGAACAGTGAGGTCGACTTCTTTTCAAAAACTCCTATAGAGGATATTAAAGCTTTAAATACGAAATCTAGCTCTATTATTAATACAGATAATGGCGAAATTGTAGTAAAAATACCTGTTAACCAATTTCAATTTAGCAATAAATTAATGCAACAACATTTTAATGAAAATTACCTTGAGAGTGAAAAATATCCTCATGCCACATTTAAAGGTAAAATAAACGAAGCAATAAATTTTACGAAAGCCGGAACATATGATGTGAGCGCTACTGGAATATTAAATATTCATGGGGTTAATAAAGAAAAAACTATAAAAGGCAAATTAACTGTGGGTGATGGAATATTAAATTTAAACTCCAAGTTTGATGTATTACTGGTTGATTATAAAATTGATATTCCCAAACTAGTGTTTAAGAAAATAGCTGAACAAATAGCCGTTTCTGCACGAATTAACTATATTCCGAATAAAAAGTGAGTATTTTCGTTTTTTCTGAAAAACACTTATCCATTACTGGGATTAAAAACAGATTGAGAAAAATAATATATTGAAAATCTAAAAAAATTACATAAAAAAAGCCCTTTTAAATGGCTTTTTTTATGTAATTTAATGACTAATTAAAGAAATAACCAATAGAAATTCCTGCAATATTGTTTTTCCAAGTAACTGAGCTGGTATTAGTCCAATTACTTAAACCCAAAGAATAATTGGTTGAAACAAAATATCTTTGTGAGAACTTATAACCAAGCAAGGCGTTTAAACCTAGATCAAGACGCTTAAATTCACCTTCTTTAGATCCAAATTCAATGTTTTCTGAGTCACCCTCTTCTTTAATTTTACCATTAAGATTATATCCTAAAGATGGACCCATACCCACAAAAATACCCTTAGCAGAATCTTTTCGATAGACAAAATTAAGTGGTAATTCTAATGAATTAAAAGCAATAACATCTGAATGGTCACCATGAGATTCTTTTGCACCACGACCACTAAATAATAATTGTGGCTGAAATGACAAAGATTTACTCATTTCAAAATCAGCAACCAAGCCTAAATGTATGCTAGGACGTGGCTTTAGGTCGTGTTTTAGATCATCGTCATTACTACTTACATGATTTAAATTCAAACCTGCTTTAAATCCTATTTTAGGTGATTGAGCGCAAACGATGCTTGCAGGTAAAACCAAAAGGGCAATAAGTGTTAACTTTTTCATAATTGTTTTGAGATTTAATTTATAGATTGATTATTAATTTACATTTAATGAGAAACTGATGGCTATATCCGAATGCCCCTTAGAGGAATCATCATTTGCACCCTTTATTAGTGGTTTATGCATCAATTTTAATAAGACCGAACCTTGTCCGGCCACATTGCCAGTTTTCCACTGTGATACTAAGCCTAATGGAAAGCCATTAGTATCCGTATCTTTTTTTTCAATTGGAAAAGTCAGGCCAGATAAGATATAATAAACCTCATGCTGCCTTGACTGCTGAATAATATTAGGGGTTATATCCTTAGTAACTCCATTGATAATATTGAGGAATTTTACCTCAACATCATAGGTTTTATTAATGTCTAACCTAATATTATCGATTCTTGAAGGTGGATTACCTCCATCACCATCCGGATCTTCAGCAACTATTGTGGCTACGGTATTGCCACTTTGTTTAAAGAGCATTTCTATTCTATTGATAGCTTGGTGCTCCGTTTCATTATTAGCCATACTTGCCTTTTTACAAGATAAAACACTAACCGAAAGAGCAATACTCAATATTCCTACTATATATTTTTTAAGCATAATTATAAATTGATTTTAAGTCTTAATACAACATTGGTTCCTACCTCATCCGAAAAGTATCTGAAACGATTCATGTAATCGCGGTAGCGAACATTAAATAAATTAAATACGCTAGCACCTAAGCTAACTGGAGTTTTCATAAACCGTAATTCTGTCCCGAAATTCAAGTTGAAAAGTAAATAATCACTTGGCGGGGATAAATAGTCTATAAAATTATTGGGGATAAAACGCTGCTTAGCAACCCACAAAGCATTGGTTGATACATAACTGCTTTTTTTATTCGGCGAAAAATACCAGGAAACTTCCTGATCAATTTGCGGGGCAGGCATTTGCTGTAACCATGTACCTGATTCTAAATTACGGGGCAATAACACACTCGCTTTAAATCTATAAGCCCATGACGAATTTAAAGCAGTATTAAAAGTAAGATCTGACCCGCTTAGCAAAGCATCGGCTTGTTTAAACTGAAAGGTGGGAAATGCGCCACGTAATGTTAGGGTTGCCGGTAAAACTGGTACTAGATTAATAAAGTTCTGAATGTAATTTGTATACAATGTTAAATCAATCTTCGTGTCCTTATTCCATTGATAGTTAAACTGACTTGTATATTTCAAACTGATTTCACTTTTTAAATTAGGGTCTCCGATCTCAAAACTTGCCGTACCGTGATGTAAACCATTCACATACAACTCATTAACATGGGGGGGCCTCCAAGCCAAAGAAAAATTGTTTAACCAACTCAGGTTATTATTGGGAACATAATTGATAGCAAATGAAGATGAAAGGTTATTAAACTCCCTACCTATTTGAGAGTTTTGACCATTTTGGTTTCTAAATACCTCCAGACTTCGATAATCATATCTTACACCCGCTTCAAATTGTAAATCTTTTTTATCCCATTTTCTAATCGCATACAAGCCTAATAATATGTTTGTATAATTAGGCAAAAAGAATCTGCTACCACTCCAAACGTTGGCTTGTCTTTGCACAGTAAAACCAAACTGTTGATTTGTATTGGCAAACCTGTCGGTCTCAAAATTTACATCAGCGGTAGTAGTTCCTAAATTAAGATCCAATTCAGGATTATTATCAATCAATGAACGATCAAACTCCTTTCTGAAATTTTCTTGATGCGACAATAAGAAATTAATTCTGCGATCTTTACTTAATTCCTGTGTTAGCTTTGCCTTGATTAAATAATGAGATACATCTTGACTTGGCCTACCAATTTGATAGTCAAATTCATTTATATTAAATAAAGGGGTTTTACTATTGATAGCATTTTCTAAATCAGTCAAATTGCCAATATGTGCGCCCCAAAATATGCCTATTTTAGTATTAAATGCACTAAAAAAGACTTCCGCTTTGGTTTTTTCACGCTGATAACCCGCATGAAATGAATAATTTAATTCCTGTACTCCAGTATTATGTAACCAATAATCGGGTGTACGAGCATTTCCTCCACGCTTATAAGTTAGATGTGATCGCCAGGCCCAAGCACTTTTTCTAGATTTAATACCTTGCTCTACAATAGAATTAAAAAGACCCATCCTATTATTTGAGGAATAAATTGAATTAAATTCAACCCGAAGGCCCGTGTCTATATCTAAACTACGAGGTTCAACTAAAACAGCACCACCAATAGCATCCGAACCATACCTGAGAGCACCAGCACCCTTAATTACTGTTAAACGAGATGCTACCAAAGGATCAATTTCTGGAGCATGTTCTGCACCCCACTGCTGCCCTTCTTGTCTGACACCATTATTTAAAATTAACACCCTTTGGCTATGTAATCCATGTATAACAGGTTTAAAAACAGTACTTCCCGTTTGTAAAACAGATACGCCGGCCAACTGCTTTAACATTTCACCCAAAGTACCACCCCTCTGCTTTTGCATTTCTTCAGCAGTTAAGCTCGATTTAATTGAATTAACATCCCTATCATATCTAGAACTTACCACCACCTCACCCAGTTGTTCAGCAGAATGTAAAAGAGAAAAATTTTGATTCTGCAAGTCAGAATTTACAACTACATTGGCTTCTATAGGTACACAACCCACATGAGTTATTTTGATACGATAAGTTCCAGAGCACAACTTATTAAAACGATATACTCCAGATTTATTCGTAACAGCAATTTTATCGCTATCCATAAGCCAAACGGTTGCGCCAGACAAAACCTGCTGGTTTGTACCATCATAAATAATACCGCTTAATTTAAAATTGCATTCCTGCCCAATTGCCTTACCAACATAAATGTTTAAAACAATCAAACAAAAAAAACACATTCTTATAGCAAAAAATTGGTTTTTCATGCGAGTTAAATAACTGTATAAAGTATCATTAAAAAATTCAATTATAAGACACCTAATTAGACGAATTAATAATAATGAATTAAAATAGAGTCGCACTCAGAACAGAGTGGATCAAAAAAGAAAATTTATTCGGTAGGTGGACCTCTTAAGCTGCTAAGAAGTAGCTCAACAACATATCCTGTAACTTCATTATTAAGAAATACAGACATGATAGGCGAAAGCCTAATTTTTTCAATGAAAGATGATTTGGTGAATGTTTTATCGAAGTGAACGGCACAAACCCAGCAATAATCGGTCTTATTTTGAACATTTAAGTCCTCCTTATTACTTGAGTTAATCTTCTCAACACTTGAAACTGGAGGAATGGCTGCGTGATTATGAAAGATATCCAAAGGCAGAAAAACAGCCGAAAAACCCATCAGTAAGAATACTGATAGATAAAAGCTAAATGATTTTCTGATTCTTTTCATAATTTATTCAATCAAAATTAGATAAAAGCCTTTGCATTACCTAATAACTGAAATATAAGATTGTAACAATTTAATGTTTTCTAATCAAAAAGGCTGCCAAAATCGATGGTTGGAAAATAATTGATTAAATATCTGCTTTACTTTCTAAAATCTCAATTTGAGTCAAAATCTCTGAATTTTGAACTGGAAATTCCTTTCCATTTCTAATTGTTTGATAAACAGATTCAAACAAATCCATGTATTTTCCTTTAATTGATGGAACCCAAGACACCGTTTTTTCTCCTGCATCATTCATCAAGGTTAATCTACCTTCTTTGCCTGGATCTTCCTCTCCGAAACCAATATCTCCTGGTTTCATACAAGCCATCAATTGCTCTTCTTGTTTATCACAAAAAGCCTTTACGAATGAGCCTTTAGTACCATGAATAATTATACCTGGCTGCGGATCAGCAACCAATAAACTAGTGGTAATAAATACATTAACCTGATTGGGATAGCTCAGGTGAATATGACCATAATCATCAACTAGTGAGTTTTTACGATACACTCCAGTAATTTTACGATAAGCCAATGGCTTACCAAAAATGCAGATGGTCTGGTCTAGTAAATGCGCTGCAAGGTCGTAAACAATACCCGCAGCAGGCAATGGGGTTTCTTTAAAAACTTTGGGACCAATTTCAGCACGATAACGATCATATCGTAAGTGAACCTCAATAATATCGCCCAAAATGCCATTTTTAATCGTATCTCTTGTCACAGCAAAATCGCTCGAAAATCTGCGATTCTGATAAACCATAACCTTACGGCCAAGCTTTCTACCCAAATCAAATATCTCTTGAGCTTCCTTAACTGTTGGAGCAAATGGCTTTTCAACCAAAATATCTTTACCAGCCATTAATGCCTTTCTAGAATAATCAACATGGGTATTGCTTGGGGTATTAACAATAACAAGCTCGATTTGTGGGTCATCCAAAATTTCTTGAAGACTATCATAGCTCTTTACTTCTGGATAGTCGGCATGCACCTTTTTGCTATTATGCTCTAAAACACCTTTAAAATCAAATCCTTGGTTTGCATGAACAAATGGGGCGTGAAAAAGCTTTCCAGACATTCCATAGGCCAATAAAGCCGTTACAATTGGTTTTTCCATAAACAAATATACTTTTAAAATTAATTTTATGCTTTTAACTGATTTACTTTTAAAATTTAAATTAATTCGCCAAAACATTCTTTTCTAATTAGTAGATTAATAATAAATCATTCCTTTAAATCGCTAATTTTTACAGACTTTTGCAGCATGACACCAGCAGAAATAAATAAAAAGTGGACAGTTTTACAGGAGCGAATCGCAAAGGAGTTTGATTCGGAACTTCCTGACATGAAAGTGATGCTTTTTTTAATTGGTGTTCAGGAACTGGGAAAAGGTCCCTTAAAATTTAGCAAGCGCCAAAAAGAAGAACTCATGCACATTGCCAACTGCCGACTTTTTAGTGAGCTCGGTTTTTATGAGCTCGAAGGAGTAGATCAGGATGGTTGGCCACATTGGAAATTAATAAAAGCAATTCCTGCCTATACACTGCTTGAACAAGAAATGATAATGAGATCCTTGATGATTAGCTATTTTGAAACTATCTTGGATTAAAAAATATCGATTTATTAAAATTATAATAACATGAAAAAATACCTAGGTCTTATTTTAATATTTCTAATTTCTACCGCATCGGCGAAACCAAAACATGATTTTGTAAGGATAAAAACGAATAAAGGAGAGTGTATTATTATGCTTTACAATCAAACACCAAAGCATCATGATAATTTCTTGAAACTAGCCAAAGAGGGTTTTTATAATGGAACACTTTTTCATCGTGTTATTCAAGAATTCATGATTCAAGGTGGTGACCCAAATTCTAAAACCGCAAGTCCTGGTCAGGCATTGGGTTCAGGCGATTTAGGATACCGCGTACCAGCCGAATTTAGAGATAGTTTATTTCACAAAAAAGGAGCTTTGGCTGCAGCACGTGATAATAATCCCGAAAAAGCATCTAGCGCAAGTCAATTTTATATTGTTCAAGGTAAAAAATGGTCCGATGCCACTTTAGATGATATACAACAAAAAAGAATGAATGGGGTAATTGTCCCAGAAGCACATCGTAAAGTTTACAAAGAACTGGGCGGAACACCGCATCTTGATCAAAATTATACGGTTTTTGGTGAAGTGGTTCAGGGTATAGAAATGGTAGATGCAATTGCTGCTGTTGAAAAAGGAACCTCCGACCGTCCGAAAGAAGATATTAAAATGGAAGTTTCTGTGCTGAAAAAAGGAGAAGCTCGAAAAATTGAAAAACAATTAGGTCTAAAAACTAATATGCTTTAATAGCTCCTCATGAAAATAATCTCCTATAATGTAAACGGTATCCGTGCGGCGCTCAGCAAAAATTGGTTGGAATGGTTAAAAGCTGCCAACCCAGATGTGATTTGTTTACAAGAAATAAAAGCAACACCCGATCAAATCACAGATTTGGTATTACTTGAGCAATTAGGTTATGAACACTATTGGAATCCTGCCGAGAAAAAGGGCTATAGCGGGACAGCCATTTTCACCAAAATTACACCCAAACATGTAGAGTACACATCAGGAATGGATGATTATGACCGTGAGGGACGAATCATTAGAGCTGATTTTGATGGTGTATCCGTAATGAGTACCTATTTCCCATCTGGATCAAGTGGTGATGAGCGTCAGGCGTTTAAATATCGTTTTTTAGATGACTTTCAAGAGTATTCTGATAAATTAAAGCTGGAATTCCCCAATCTAGTAATTTCTGGTGATTACAATATTTGTCATAAACCAATTGATATACATAACCCTAAATCAAATGCGAATTCTTCGGGTTTTTTGCCAGAAGAACGTGAATGGATGGAGAATTTTGTAAAAAGTGGATTTATCGATTCTTTTAGACATTTTAATGCTGAACCACATAACTATACTTGGTGGAGTTATCGTGCAGGTGCTAGAAATAAGAATTTAGGCTGGCGAATTGATTATAATATGGTATCTGAAGGACTTCGAGATAAATTAAAACGATCAGCGATTTTACCTGAAGCTAAACATTCGGATCATTGTCCGATTTTATTGGAATTAGATTTATAATTTAAAAGCCAAATTTTTTCAGGACTAATACAGAAGTCGAGTTTAGTATCAAATTCATTTAAATCACTAATCTCTTCAACGGGTCCAAAAAAAGAAATTCCGGCTTTTTGTACATCTGGTCTACATTTACTTAAAAATCGATCGTAAAAGCCCTTTCCATATCCGACACGGTTTCCATGTTTATCAAAAGCTAATAGGGGGACAAAAACTAAATCAATCTGGTCATTTGCTACTATTCTACCGTGAATTGGCTCTGGGATATCAAACTTATTTCGGACTAAAATGGTGTTTTCGTGATGATAAAGAACATTCTCCATTTCAAATGTTTCAAAATTGGTCCTGGGGATGACAATTTGTAAGTGTGGAACAACTTGTTTAAAATAATTCAGAATTGAAAAGGTGTCGATTTCATGATGTTTTTTGATAGGTAAAAACACATGTACCATCTTGTATTTCGACCAATCAATTCCTTTAATTTGATCCATCAATTGATCCATCAACATCCAATATTGGGATCTTGACAAGCCTTGTCTCTTTTCTAAAAATTGTTTTCGTAAAATAGCTTTATTCACTATCCTAATTTATGAAACAATAGCTATTTATAATCATAAAATTTTGAATTAAAATGGGATTTTCCTGAATTAAAAAAGCTTATAAAAAACAAGCGGTCTTTCCACTTCTGAAAAGACCGCTTTATCAAAAAAAAAACTAAACTATTTTACTCTTTCTATGTAGTCTCCAGTACGAGTATCTACTCTTACTCTATCTCCTTGATTAACAAATAAAGGAACACGAATCTCGATGCCTGTTTCTACAGTTGCACTTTTCAATGCATTGGTAGAAGTATCACCCTTAACAGCGGGCTCAGTATATGTAATTTCAAGCTCAACACTTGCAGGTGCTTGTGCCATGATTGGCTCATCACTTTCAAATGAAACAATTACATTCATACCTTCTTTCAAGAATCTAGCTGCCGATCCGAAAAGAGTCTTTTCAACACTAAATTGCTCAAAAGTGGTATTATCCATAATTACGAAATAATTTCCCTCTTCATAAAGATATTGGTAGTCGCTGGTCTCAACACGGCAAATCTCAACTTGCTCATCAGTACCCATTCTTGCTTCTACAATTTTTCCACTACGGATATTACGCAATTTACCAATGTAAAATGCTCCTCCTTTACCGGGTGTACGGTGAATAATTTCTTCAACAGTCACTAATTCGCCGTTGTAACGTAAAATATTTCCTGATTTAATTTCAGACGCTTTTGCCATGATTTATTGAATTATTTCGAGGGGCAAAGATACGGGCATTTTGTTAAATTTCCAAAGGAAAACGCTTGATGTTATGGAGTTTAGGTGCGAGATAGCCTATTTATAATCGGCAAGATTTATCTTGTGCTGACAAAAACTGTATTCTTGTTCTTGGTTAGAGCATATTATAACCAAACGGTCGGAGCACTCATTAGCAGCTAAGTTGAGATACCAATCAAGCCCCTGTTGATCTAAATTTGAGCTCGGTTCATCCAATAACAATAATTTTGTGTCGGAGCAAAAAGCTAGTGCAAGTTTTACTCTTTGTTTCATGCCCGATGAAAAATGTTTTAAAGCCTTAAATTCTGAGTTTTTTAAGCCTAGTAGCTCAATCAGATTGCGTTTATCAAATCCTTTACGGTATTTCTTAAATCGGAAATGGAAATCTATAAGCTCTGAAAGTGTAAACTCTTCTATTAACTCCAAATAAGGAGCAGCCATACTTTGGCAGAGAAAAACATAATCCTGATCAATTTGCTTATCGCCTTCCGAATAGTGAATAATGCCCTCAGAACTGGTTAAGCTCCCAGATATTACCTGCAAAAGCGTTGATTTTCCAGCGCCATTAGAACCCAAAATGGCGTAGGTATGATTGCTTTCAAACTCATAATTCACATCCCTGAAAATCCATTCGCGGTTAAATCGTCTACCGATATGCTCTAAGCTGATTTTCATATGGAATGTAAATCCAAAGGTTTATTTTTAGGAATTACCAAAACCTTTCATAACCCCTCTATTTGAATTTCGTATAAAATCAAGAATTTCATCACGTATTTCAGTAGGCTGACGTTCGGTTTCAATAATATCTAAAGCCTTACTAACATTGAATTTCTTTAGGAAAATGGTTCGGTAAATATCTTGGATTTCATTAATCTGATCAGAGGTAAATCCTCTACGACGCAAGCCCACAGAGTTAATTCCAACATAAGATAATGGCTCGCGTCCAGCCTTGGTATAAGGTGGAACATCCTTACGGACTAATGAACCACCCGAAATTATAGAGTGAGCTCCAATGGATACAAATTGATGAACTGCCGAAGCGCCACCAATAAAAGCAAAATCTTGAACCTCGATATGTCCTGCTAACTGAACTGAATTAGCGATAATTACATTATTACCAATAACACAATCATGCGCCACGTGCACATAAGCCATTAATAAACAATTACTTCCAATAGTAGTAGTATTTTTATCAAGTGCTGTTCCGCGATTCAAGGTAACACATTCGCGGATAATGGTATTATCACCTACAGTAACCGTTGAGGGTTCGCCTTTATATTTTAAATCTTGTGGTGGAGCTGAAACAACCGCACCCGGAAATATTCTGCAATTCTTACCAATTCGGGCACCATCCATAATCGTTACATTGGATCCAATCCAAGTACCTTCACCAATTACAACATCTTTATAAATAGTTACAAATGGTTCAATTACTACAGTGTCGGCAATTTTAGCCTGCGGGTGTATATATGCTAAGGGTTGGATCATACGCTTTCTTCGGTTTCTTTAACTCTAATTATTTGGGCCATCATCTCTGCTTCAACCACAACTTTATCTCCAACCATTCCCACTCCTCTCATCTGGCAAATACCTCTGCGGATAGGTTCCATTAAATCGCACCTGAAAACTATCGTGTCGCCAGGTAAAACTTGAGCACGGAATCTAACCTTATCAATCTTTAAAAAGTAGGTGAGATAATTTTGTGGATCTGGAACGGTACTTAAGACCAATATTCCGCCGGTTTGTGCCATAGCTTCAATCTGGATTACACCAGGTAAAACAGGCGCACCAGGGAAATGACCTTTGAAGAACTCTTCGTTCATGGTAACATTTTTGACCCCAACAACATGCGATTTTGAAAGTTCAAGGATTTTATCAATAAACAAAAATGGTTGTCTGTGAGGTAAAATATTCATGATCTGAACTACATCATATAGAGGTGTAGCGCTTGGATCATAGACCTGAATGTTTTTTTTCGTTTTTTCTTTTTTTATCTGCGCCTTAATTTTCTTTGCAAAGGCTACATTAGCAGCATGACCTGGTCTGGCAGCCATAATATGACCCTTCAAAGGCACACCTACAAGGGCTAAATCGCCAATCATATCAAGCAGCTTATGACGGGCTGGCTCATTTTGATGACGAAGTTCAATATTATTTAAAATTCCTTCTCTAGCAACATCTATATCATCGCGGTTAAATAGTTTAGCGAGATTCTTTAATTCTTCCTTACTAACTTGTTTATCAACTACCACAATGGCATTATTTAAATCGCCACCCTTAATCAAATCATGCTTTAATAGCATTTCCAATTCATGAAGAAAACAAAAGGTACGGCATGAAGCAATTTCCTTTTTAAATTCTGAAAGTGTGGTTATAGCAGCATGCTGACTTCCTAAAACTGGCGAATTATAGTCGATCATGCAGGTAAAACGATAGTCATCCAATGGCATTGCTACCATCTCAACCTTACGATCGGGCTCAGAATAGTGTATATTAGAAGGGATACTATAGTATTCACGGTAAGCATCCTGATCAACAAATCCCGCTGTTTCAAGAGCTTCAACAAACATAATTGAACTACCATCCATAATTGGAATTTCTGGTCCGTCAAGCTCAATCATTACATTATCTACTTCTGTTCCTACCAGGCTGGCTAATACATGCTCTACAGTATGAATGCTGGCACCGTTTTGAGTGATTGTAGTTCCTCTTGAAGTGTCTGTAACATTATCTACATCCGCATCAACAATGGGTGAACCGGGAAGATCAATACGCTTAAATTTATATCCATGATTCTCTGGAGCTGGTTTAAAGGTCATCGTAGCCGATTTTCCAGTATGTAAGCCAACGCCATTTACAGATATTTCAGATTTAATTGTTCTTTGTTTTACATTCATAGTATTGATTTGTTCAGGTTGAAACTGATCATAACAAACGATTCTTTATAATGTTTTCAAGCTCTTCGATTCTTTTTTCCAAATCAGGTAATCGTCTGGTTACCACTTGTACTTTTAAAGATTCGCGTAAGGGGGTCAAAGGAAAACCATTCCAACTTTGATTTTCTTCCTTAATGGTATTATTCACCGCCGACTTTGCTCCAATATTACTTCCATTAGCTATACTAATATGGCCCACAATTCCAACCTGCCCGCCAATAATACAGTTTTCCCCAATCTTTGTACTACCAGATATTCCTGTTTGTGCCGCAATTACGGTATTTGCTCCAATTTCAACATTATGTGCAATTTGTATTAAATTATCTAGTTTAACGCCCTTGCGGATAATCGTTGATCCCATTGTAGCTCTATCAATGGTAGTATTTGAGCCAATTTCAACATTGTCTTCAATCACCACATTTCCAATTTGGCTTACCTTCTTGTAAGCACCCTCTGGTCCTTTAACAAAGCCGAAACCATCGCCACCAATAATGGCACCAGAATGAATGATAACATTATCACCAATAGTACAATTAAAATACACCTTTACTCCGGCATATAAAGTAACATTTTTACCTATAACTACATTATCTGCTAAATAAGTACTCGGATAGATTTTACTTCCATCACCGACAGTAACATTAGGGCCAATGTAAGCTAGAGCCCCAACAAAAACATCCTTTCCAATCTTTGCAGTCGGGTGAATGAAACTTGGTGTCTCAATACCACTTTTCTTAGATTTTATAAGTTCATCATACTTCTCCAACAATACGGAGAAAGCACTATAGGCATTTTTAACCCTTATTAAAGTCGAATTTATTGGAGCGCTTGGCACAAAATCATCGTTTACGATAATTATAGAAGCCCCAGAGCTATAAACAAATTGCTCATATTTAGAATTTGCAAGGAAGGATAAAGAACCCTCACTTGCCTCTTCAATCTTCGAAAGTTGATTCACTGTCACCTCAGGATTACCTTCTACAGTCCCCTCAAGTAATATTCCAATCTGATGTGCAGTTAATTGCATGCTGCAAATTTATGTGTTATTAGTTAACGAACAAATTTTGAGTTTAATTGCTTGTCTATTATTTGACATTTCTCAACTCTTTTACATAACAGAGTATGTATTTTTGAACTGTTTTGGCCAAAGCCTCTAGGTTCGAATAATCTGAAGCACCGGCTATATCTTGAATAGACCCATCTTTCATCAATATTTTAATACTTCCATCGCCCACACTATAAGCCTTGTTTTTAATGGTATCAGTAAATACGAAATATGAGGTGTCATCGTCAGAAATTTCATACTCATCAGTTACTTTGTCGGCCAAATTGTTAATTCTCTCAATCGATGGAGGCTCATTAGTAATCTCAACCTGATATAAATTTCTATCAATTAGGTGCATACAAAGGGTTGATAGAATTAAATCTTCATCATTTACCCAAACCTTAATTGAGGTAAATATATCATTATCGTCAAGTTTTGTAAAGCGCTCAATATTTAGGGGATTATTTTTAAAATCCTCCATGCTAATCGAATTCTTTAAGAAATACGAAAAACAAGGACTGGCAAAAAGGTTTCTACCCTCTTGGCTTAACTCTTTTGCTCTTTCCAATATTTTAACAAGCATTTGCTCAGCAGCAATAACCGTTTTATGTAAATAAACTTGCCAGTACATTAAGCGGCGGGCAATTAAGAATTTTTCAATCGAGTAAATGCCCTTTTCTTCTACAACTAGCTGATCGTCAACAACATCTAGCATTTTAATAATTCGGTCGAAGCTTATTACCCCTTCCGATACTCCCGTAAAAAAACTATCCCTATTTAAATAATCCATTCGATCGAGGTCTAATTGACCAGAAACCAATTGGTATAAAAACTTTTTATGATAGCGATTATTGAAAATTTCAAGCGCCAAGCCTAATTTCCCACCAAACTCACGATTTAAATTGTTCATTAAAAGAGTGGAAATATGTTCGTGCGAAACACCATCCACAATGGTATGTTCTAGGGCATGCGAAAATGGTCCGTGGCCTATATCATGAAGTAAAATAGCAATAATTACACCCTGTTCCTCTTCAAAAGATATAGCTTGCCCCTTACTTTTTATAGTCTCTAAAGCAAGTCCCATTAAATGCATTGCACCCAATGCATGATGAAAACGCGTATGAAGTGCCCCCGGATATACCAAGTGGGTCATTCCCAGCTGTTTTATATAGCGAAGTCGCTGAAAATAGGGATGCTGAATGAGGTCAAACACCAATTCAGATGGAATGGTGATAAAACCGTAAACAGGGTCATTTATAATTTTTTTCTTATTCAAGTTTCAAACCTTATTTACAAAAATTGTTATTTTTAATGACAATTGAACGTTAAATTAATCTCAATGGTCTAATATTTGCTAAATTTACTGTGAAATGCAGGAAACAACAATATTATGGGCCGACGATGAGATCGACCTTTTAAAACCACATATACTATTTTTGAATGAAAAGGGTTACAAAATAAAAACTGTAACTAACGGAAATGATGCGCTCGACTGTTTCAAAAAGGAAAATTTTGATTTAGTTTTTTTAGATGAGAATATGCCAGGCTTAACTGGACTTGAAACTCTTGCCAAAATAAAAACAATTGATCCGGATATTCCTATCGTGCTCATCACGAAAAATGAAGAGGAATATATGATGGAGGATGCCATTGGCTATAAAATTGATGATTACCTCATTAAACCAGTTAATCCCAAGCAAATTCTCCTGACCATAAAAAAGCTGATTGATAATAAGCGACTAGTGAGCGAAAAAACATCCATGGCTTATCGTCAAGATTTTAGAGCACTAGGAATGACCATTAATGAAAATCTTAATTTTTCGGAATGGATAGATTTTTACAAAAAATTGGTTTACTGGGAATTATCTCTAGAAAAATTAGAAGATGAAGGGATGCACGAAATATTAACTGTGCAAAAATCAGAGGCTAATGTTCAATTTTCTAAGTTTATTGAAAAAAACTATTTGAATTGGATGAAGGATCCTGCATCTGGGCCCATTACCTCCAACCAACTATTTACCAAAAAGGTTTTTCCAGCCATGGAGCCAAAAAAACCAACATTTTTTATTTTAATTGATAATTTAAGATATGATCAATGGAAAATGATTAATTCCATTTTGGTAGATTACTATCGAATAGAAGAGGAAGATACCTATTACAGTATTTTGCCAACTGCTACTCAATATGCTAGAAACGCTATTTTTTCGGGATTAACGCCCCTAGAAATGGAGCGCCGCTTTCCAGAAATGTGGCAAAATGATGAAGATGAGGGCGGAAAAAATCTGTTTGAAGAAAAGTTTCTTGCCGACCAAATTCAAAGGGTAATGCGCAAAGATTGTAAGCATTCTTATAATAAGATTTTAACCTTTGAACAGGGTAAAAGCATTAGTGAAAACATCAACAATCTAATGGCCAATGATCTGAATGTGATTGTTTACAATTTTGTGGATATGTTATCTCATGCCCGTACAGATATGGCTATGATTAGAGAATTAGCAAATGATGAGGCAGCATATCGCTCATTAACGCTCTCTTGGTTTGAGCATTCACCACTACTCGAACTATTAAAAAAACTATCTCAAAAAAATATAAAACTTATCATAACTACCGACCATGGTACCATTCGGGTTAAACATCCAAGTAAAGTGGTTGGCGATAGAAATACCAATTCCAATTTGCGTTATAAACAGGGAAAAAATCTAAGTTATAATCCGAAAGAGGTATTCCATATTAAAAACCCACACGAGGCGATGCTTCCTAAACTGCATATGAGCTCAAGCTTTATTTTTGCAAAAGAAGATGGCTATTTTGTTTATCCGAACAATTACAATCATTTTGTAAATTACTTTAATGAGACTTTCCAACATGGCGGCATCTCAATGGAGGAGATGATTGTTCCTTTTGTAACTTATAGTCCTAAATAATTCTTTCCGTATTTTTGAGCTATGGAAATTCTAATTGAAAACGAAAATAAACTTAAGGATGCAGCAGTATCGCTACTCAAATTCGCTGAAAATGAAAAAATATTCTTGTTTCAGGGGGAAATGGGTGCGGGAAAAACAACATTGATTAAATCTTTATGCTTACAATTGGGAATGCTCGAAAACGTGAGCAGTCCAACCTATTCGCTAGTTAATGAATATATTTTCCCAGAAGGGAAAATCTTTCATTTCGACTTCTTTCGTATAAAAAATGAATCAGAAGCTTTTGATCTCGGATTTGAAGAATACCTTACATCGGGCGATTATTGTTTTATTGAATGGCCGGAAATGATTCCCAATTTATGGCCGGATAACTTTTTAGAAATAAAAATAACTGAAACCGAAGGTGGAATGCGAAAAATATTTGCTCAAAAACATTCAAAATCTTGATTTTGAACCTAGGCGAATTTTCAAAAAATTCGTATCTTCCTAAATCTTATTAAAAACCCGAACAATGAGTGAATTGTCAGACATTGCAAGACAAGCTATGATGCGTCCGCAAGAGGCGATGTTGGAAGTGAAAAATAAAAAAAATAGCCTCCATATTGGCATTCCAAAGGAAACATCATTTCAAGAAAATAGAATTGCACTTACTCCCTTGTCTGTAGGATTGCTAGTTCAAAATGGACATGAAGTTGTAATTGAATCGGGTGCTGGTTTAGCGGCAAATTTTCCTGATAATCACTTTAGCGAACAGGGCGCAAAAATTACCTACGATAAAAAAGAGGTGTTTAAATCTGATATCATTATCAAAATAGCTCCTCCAACTGATGACGAGATTACTATGATGAAAATGGGACAGGTATTGTTCTCAGCCATTCAAATGTCGACCACCAAGGTGGAATATCTGCAGTCATTAATGAAGAAAAATATTACGGCTCTATCATTTGAATACCTCAGAGATGAGGGCAATGTATTAAGCGTAGTAAGAGCAATGAGCGAAATTGTTGGGGCAACTTCCGTATTAATCGCTGCCGAATATCTAAGTAATGTTTTTGAAGGCAAAGGTTTAATGCTGGGTGGCATTACAGGTGTTCCTCCAACAGAAATAGTTATTTTAGGTGCAGGCACAGTTGGCGAATATGCCGCAAGAACAGCTCTTGCACTTGGAGCCGAAGTAAAAGTTTTTGATAGCTCTCTTTACAAGCTACGTAGATTACAAAACAATATTGGCAGCCGCGTTTTTACTTCAGTTATTCAGCCTGCTGTTCTTGAAAAAGCTCTTTGGTGCTGTGATGTAGCTATTGGTGCAATTCGTGCAGAACATGGTAGAAGCCCTTGTATCGTATCAGAAGAAACGGTAAGCAAAATGAAACCCAACTCGGTAATTATTGATGTTAGCATCGATCAAGGTGGTTGTTTTGAAACCTCCAAAATTACCAATCATAAAGTTCCAACATTTAGGAAACATGATGTAATTCACTATTGTGTTCCAAATATTGCTTCGCGCGTTTCAAGAACAGCAAGTTATGCCTTAACTAATATTTTTACACCCATCATTCTTGATATTGGTGAAATGGGTGGCATGATGAATTTGATTTGGGATAGACCCGGAATTAGAAATGCCATTTATCTTTATCAAGGAAAATTAACGAATAAAGATCTTTCCGAACGTTTTAACATTCCCATGAAAGACCTTGATCTTTTAATTGTATCTCAAAGGTAATGCGTAAGTTCATTTTATTTTCCCTTCTTTTTTTAACAATTGGAGCAAGAGCACAACAAAATAAAGATTCCAACCTGCTGATTATAAATGATATGCATGCATATCAATCATCAGTAAAATCTGATAAAAACAAGGAACTTGTAGAAATAAAGAAATGGATTCCCAATATCAAACTGGATATTCGCTATGCTACAAAAAATAATTTCGCAAAAATTGCGGTTTATAAACAAGCTAAGGCGTTTGCGCGACTTCCAGTAGTTGAAGCGCTTCGAAATGTGCAAAATGAGCTAAATAAATCGGGGATTGGCCTAAAAATATTCGACGGGTATCGCCCATATAGTGTAACAGTTAAATTTTATGAACTAGCAAGCGATAAAAGTTTTGTTGCTAACCCTAAAGATGGTTCAAGACATAATCGAGGTTGTGCCATTGATCTCACTTTAATAAATTTAAAAACAGGAAAAGAGCTTGAAATGCCTACTCCTTATGATAGCTTCGCCCCAGAAGCTGCAGCAAACTTTGACAAACTATCTGAACAAGTATTAAAAAACAGAACACTGCTCATAAACACCATGGAAAAAAATGGATTTAAGGTTTTAAGCAATGAATGGTGGCATTTTGATTTTAATGGTTGGAAAAATTTTGAACTAATGGATATTCCTTTTGAGGATCTCTAAATAATCAAAACTCTCTTCCATTTAGCTCATTAACCATATTGGCTAATATTTCAATTTCTTCTTTTTTATGAGCACTATTTAACACTATTCTATTGAGCTTTTTACCCTGGGGGTCTGGATAAGGAAAAGAGGAGATTTTAATCCCACGATTTAATAAACCTTCAGCCAATGCTTCATCATTTATTAGAATAACAGGGAAATCTTTAATAAAAAACAAGCCCTTTTCGGAATGTAGTAATTCTACAAAATAATTAATGTTTGTTCTTAGCTTTCTAAGTTCTTGATGATGGTTTTCTTCTGAATGAACAAAAGCATAAAGAATTCCCGGCGAGGGTGGCGAGCTTCCAGCATAAATT
>NZ_JBIIPN010000143.1:0-6459 GCF_044342615.1 Daejeonella sp.
ATTAAAAGCATTTTTAGAAGAGATTTCTTTGGGTTCAACAGGTGCTAAGAAGGTGAATCTTAAAAAATCTTTAATTTTTGTTTTGGGAAATTTAGATGCCGCCTATGACATGAGCTATTCCATGTCATCAGAAGATAATGCCGATTTTTTTCATGAAGAATCTAAAAAAGTAAGTTTTAATGAAATTAAAGATGTTTTAAAATCAAAATTTCGTTTGGAGGAAATTGCCAGATTAGGGAATATCCACTTGATATATCCCGCATTAAGCGGAGATGTTTTTAGGCAATATATTCAAAAACAATTGATCAATATTCTTGAAAAGTACGAATCGGAATTTAGCTGCAAATTAAATTTCGATGCTTCGATTAATAACATGTTGTATGAGGAGGGAGTCATTCCTGCACAAGGTTTAAGACCCTTGAAATCAACTGTTCGCTATTTGCTTGAGCCGGTTATTTTGGAAATGTTAGGATCTGTGCTACCAAGCCAGAATCGTGTAATTAATATTAGAGTGAATGGAGATATGTTTGAAGCCATTTGTGATTCTGATAAAATATTCACCAAAGAGCTACACTTGCCGATCAGAAAGGCCAAAAACAGGGAGCAAACTGCGGATCTGAAATCTGTTATTGCAGTCCACGAAGCAGGGCACGCATTAGCCTATATGTTGTACTTCGGTAAATTCCCGAAAAAGATCACGATTAAAACTGCCGCTTCATCAACTGGGGGCTATGTACAAATTGATAAATTTTCTGAAGTGAATAGTTTAGCCAAAGTTCGCGCAGACGTGAAAGTTGGCTTAGCAGGTAAGCTAGCCGAGGAGCTTGTTTTCGGAACTGACTATGTTTCAGATGGTGGAACATCCGATTTACTTATGGCAACCAAATACCTTATGTATGGCGCTACAGAATGTGGTTTTACAAAACGCAATGTGAGCATGGAACATATTTATAAAGGAGATGGTGAGCTTCTGCCAATTGATCAAGAAGTAAATTTATGGGTAATGAAAGAATTGGAAGACGCTACCAATGAAGTTAAACAAACACTTTTCGATTTCTCTTGGGCCTTAACCATCATCATCAAAAATTTATTAAAGTTGGAGGAAATGGGACAAGAGGAAATTGAAAAAATATTTGTTGAGAATGAGGTAAATCTTAAGGACTTATTTCAACACAAAAATTTATATATCCCTTATCAAGAGAAGCTTGAAAGTTTTCTTAATAAATAAAAGGGAATACGCTCAACAAATTAGCCCTTAATTCTAAAGGGCTAATTTGAAATTATTTGGATTCACGAAGGAATTAATATTTACAGTATTTCTTGTAAATATCCATGTACTCAAAAATAATATCAATTGCATCCTGGCTAAAATCTTTATATAAAACTTCAGGATCTTTTCTTACCCTGTCTGTAGAATAATATGATTCACACCACTCCCCAATATTTAATTTCTCCTGTGCATAAATTAAGCCACGTATAATATGAGCAGAATAATTGCCTGGATTCTTAAATACTCCAACTTCTGCATATAGAATGGCATTAGAGACGTCAAAATAATTATCCATAGCATATAAATAAGCTAAAGAAATCATTTCATCCCCATTACAATTTTCTAATAAATCACCTTCATTCTTATAATTCCTTGTTTTAGTGAGATAGTTAAAATAACGCTTTCCATTATTTTTCCCTTTAATGCTCCAGCCAAGCTGATTTATTAGGGCAAGTTTTATCTCAATAGGATTTGACTCATCAGCTAAATAGCCTAACATCTCCTTGCTTATCTTGCCTTTTGATTTCGCAGCTTTCGCTACAATAGGTTCAGTGATAAAAGCTCGTCCAAATGGCGTACTTGTAAGTGGAGAATCGGCAAAAGTGTTAAGTGAAAGAACGTTAACAAAAAACAGGATTAATAAATACTTGTAGTTATTGCGCATAGCTTTTCAATTTTATAATTAAATTTTAGACTAAAATACCGTGCAGTTTTATATTTTTTGGCTTAATACAAGCTTGTATTTAAAAATAATAAACCTAATGTATAGTTAATTTTGATCATTAAAAATTTTAATCTATTCCATTAATAAAAGATTAAAGTAAATCTTTACATCGGAATTGATTGGTTTTAAAACAAATTAAATTTATTAAAAAGCATTTACAATACTCTCAATTAAATTAAAAATTGTTTTGAGAAAAATTATTAACTCAAATAAGATTTATCATAACAAAATTTGCATAATCCAAATTATTTTTCGATTTTTTACAAATTACCTATAAACACAGCTTAAAGAAATGGAAAACGAAATCTCACAATTGTTTCACAATTTCGGAAAAACACCAATTGAATACGATGATTTGTTAAAAGAGATCAAAGACTTTTCTCATTTAAAAAAAATTGTACCCTCTAGTTTTTTAAATTCCATTTATGCTGAGAATGATTCTTTATATGATTTATTACAGTATTCTGAAGATGATTTATATCGAAAATTTCGTGGCTTCGGTGTAGGTAAAGTCAATCAGTATTTCCATTTCAAAAAGAAATTATTTGAATTGGAATCAAAAATTGAGGTGACAAATTTTTACATGAATGAAATAGCAGAAATTAGCATTCCGCTTAATTATTCGCCTCAAAATTCTATTTCAACTGACATTGAACAACTTATTAAGGATGTTGTTTTTTTATATGAAAGTAGAGGAAAGAAAAAATTAGTCGAAGTTTTAAAACTCTATTACGGACTAGAAGGTAATAGGATTCACGAAACAGAAGAAATTGCTGAGTTATTCGGCATGACTAAGGAAAGAATCAGACAATATATTAGAACACCGCAAGGTTCGGTTTTAAGCATACTGTTTAGTAATCCTTATGCTAGCCATGATAGAATTAAAGTCCAAGCTGAATTATTTAATAGAGTAACTGAATTAAAAAGTTGCTTTTTATATACTCAAAATATATTCGAATTCATTTCAAACGGAGAGCCAATTGATAACCTTCAGCACTTAGAACGCCTAATCGAGTTCTTTGATTTGAAAATTTCAAAATATGGAAATTCAATATTCCTTACTGATTCAGAAGTTCCAATTACAGTATTTGAAGAGCATTTTAGAGCAGCAGAGCAAGTT
Organism: Daejeonella sp.; assembly: GCF_044342615.1. Taxonomy (GTDB): domain Bacteria; phylum Bacteroidota; class Bacteroidia; order Sphingobacteriales; family Sphingobacteriaceae; genus Daejeonella. The sequence goes on from NZ_JBIIPN010000143.1 coordinate 3,115, forward strand.
CTAAAATCTGAGGATAATTGGATTGATTGGGAACAGTTGACCAATAAAATCAAAAAAGAGATCAATAAAAAATTTGAGTTTAATGAAGAGCTAACAAGAAAAATTCTTGAATTAAACCCTAATTATTTCAGTGTAAAAACTGAAAATATGACATCCTATTTTCAAGTAGAATGGCCGAACTTAAGTAATCAAAGTTTACAGGTTCGCAGAATTTTATTGGAGAAAAAAAGTGTTCTTAAAAAAGATGAAATCCTTAGCCTTTATAACCAGAAATGCAGAGAATATGGTTTGCCTCAAATTTTAGAAAATGAACTTTACCTATCAGGAAAAGAGAAAATAATTTCATTTGGGAACAATACATGGGGATATGGTGATTCAGATGAAAATCGTTTAACGGGTCAACAATTCATTGAACAATACTTACAAAACAATAATGGTTTTACTCATTTCGACACCATTAAAAATGTATTAATAGAAAACCATTATAATTATCCAGACAATTCTATACGTGCATACCTTTCTCAATCTTGTAGAATCTCATTAGATGATAATCAGATTTTTATACATGAAGACTTTATTGCTCAATATCCTACCATAAAATTGAGGAATAAAATGAATAAAGAACTTGGTGATTGGGTTTTGGAAAAAATATTTGAATGTTTTTCAAATAGAGTCATTGTCAAAAAACAAGAACTCATAAAATCAATTAATTCTTGGGGGAAACAAGAAAATATCAAAGGTAAGATTAGAGCTTCTATAGAATATAACCTCAATAAATTAATTCAAATCGGAGCAATTAAAATCGAGGCCAATAATGACCTTTTATTAGATAATGAGCTTTTAGAATCTATAGGAAAAATAAGTTCGAGGCCAGAGCCAGGCTATAGAAAGGTAATTCGATCACTAGCAATTGATTATTTAAAAGGGACGAAAAATGCAGCAGTTCCTTTAAAAAAATTGGTTGAATTGTTTCAAGAACATATTCCTTCAGATATTAAAATTCAGAATCTATATAAAATTTTTGGAGAAGACTTATTCTTAAAAACAATCATAAATGGTAAACCCCATATTCAATTAAAGATTGAGAATTTACCAGAAGCAAAAACACGAGAAGAAGAAACAATTGATACCACAATACCTTTCGAAGAATTGGAATCTGATGTTATTGAAACAATAATTCCTGTTCCCGATAGCCGACCAACTCCAGAAATTTTTAAATATGTTAATGAAAGGGAAGCATTTGAATTTTCTAAGTTTGATAAACAAATTAGGAAGGAACTTATTCAAATTGGATTAAATAACGAATGGATTTCAGATGGCTTAGCAACCTTTTACAATGCTTTAAAAATCAATGGGGATTATAGTCGCTGGGGAAGTTCCTTATTGCAATCTATTTTTGATTTATGGTTTTCACGTACCGATTTTTATGATAGAGAAGCCTGTATCATAAAACTTACTCACGGTTTTGAAACCTATCTTAAAAAATTAGATTCAGACCTGTTAAATTTAGATGGATTAGGAACATGCATACATTCCAATTACCAATTAGAGTCTTTATATACCTATAACTTTGAAGCAAAATCAATTCCTTCTTCATTAATAAACCACGAAAAAAGAAAGTTTTCAAAAACTATTAGAAGTTTAGTGTTCTATAGAAATCTGTTTACACACGACAATAATAGTGAGCATCTAGAAATGGGGCTTCATAACCAAATTAAATTTGCTTCCGATTTTATTGCACTTTATGTTTATGTGGGATATTTGTTGAAGGATTAGGAAAAATATTGAACAATATAATTTAAAAATTAAAATAAAAAATGAGTAAAATTAACAAAATAGAAAACCCTCAACCAGACGAAAAGGTTTGTTTTAATTGTAAACATCTATTATGGATGGTGGGAATTGGGCAAGGTTTAAAATGTGAATTGGACAGAAAATCATTGTCAAGCAGGTATTATACTTGCGAAAAATTTGAAATGAAAATAAAAGCTTAAATAAGCCAATTTAAATTGGCTTATTTAAATTCCTTTATCTCATTGAAAAATCATTATTTTATTTCAAAATTGTAGTTAACAAAGATATATTTGTCCTTTATTTTAATGGTTGAGTCGCTCCTTTTAATTTTTTTATGAGCAGTTACAAAATCAAATATGCCATCTTCGTTGAGGTCTTTAAGATCTTCCTTGTAAAAAATTAGGCTTTCCGCCCATACTCCATCCCATCCCCAATTTTCATGAGCACATGGAATACCATTTAATTCAATTAAATTCCTTGAAAATAATTTAGTATCATTTTCAACAGGAATATCACTAAAATCTCTATTATTCATTTGGGGTATTTAGGGGTTAAAAATATGTCTAATTGGATTTCTTGATAACAACTACCTTTTGAGATTCTTTTTCATAGGATTGAATATCCTCAAAATAGGCTTTTGCTTTATCATAAGCCCATCCTGTTTTACTAATGATGAGGTTTATTTGATCCTCATCTGCTTTAGAATTGGTGGCTGATACTTTATTTAATTTCTGAGATGTAGCTTGAATCTCCTGACTTAGTTCTGCTTCGATCTTGTCGCAAAAGGTTTTGGATTCTTTTAAAGTCCAGCCCGTAATTTTAATGATATAGCTTATGGTTTCTAATTTACCAATTGCCACTATTTTCTCACGAACATTGATTTCTAATTCTTCTTTTGAAATATGATTTTTCAAAGTTGTAGAAGGTTCTTTTGGAGTCTCGGTAGGCTTAGCCTTTGGAACATGACCAGTTTGTAGCTTTATTTTGTCGCAAAAAGATTTTGATTCTGCTAAAGTCCAGCCCGTTGTATCCATCACAAATTTTAGCACTTCAAGCTCGTTTAGAGACTCGAATTTAGCCTTTGTATCTATAGCCAATTTTTTCTCGTCAATAAGCGATAATACAGTGCCTCCCAATAGCGATTTTAAGCTATTGAAAACTATTTTTCCAAGCTTAAAAACAAGATATAATATGGATATAAAAAAAATAACTTTAACAAAGAATAATACTATTGCACCCATAAAAAATGTTAAAAATAATTTAGAATTTTAAAAAGTCGGTATTTCCCCTTAGGGGCTTAATAAATTTTCAATAAAAGAAAGTAACATTAAATGTATTAGATATCAAATTTAAAATATTTCAATTCGAATATATTGTTAAATTTAAAAAAATATATTTTCCAATTTAAAAAAAATATTTAGTTCAAAACTACCATAACAAACTACCAAAAAATTATTAATTAGTTAGTGTATTAATTAGTTTCATTTTAAAAAGATGGCCCTTTCCCTACAAGATCAACTTGCACAAAAAATTAAGGATTTACATCCAAGT
>NZ_JBIIPN010000075.1:0-12587 GCF_044342615.1 Daejeonella sp.
CATCAAATAAAGCCTGAATAATATCCAATTGCTTTCGTACACCTGGGTCTTCCACTAATCCGTCCTTAGTTTTAACCTTGCGGATAGATAATTTAAACTTAGCAGGCAACATGGGTAAATTATGCACATTCCAGCCATAAAAACCATATTCTTGAGGAGGTGCCAATTGCAATAAATGCCCAAAAGCCCATGTAAAAGTGAAGCCCTTGCCTTCAATATATCCATCTTTCTTGCCTGTAGCCCCAAACACTTTGGCTATTTCTCTGGCAACAGAAGGCTTTTCGGCAATAATTACTTTCATTTTTAAGGTTGTAGCTGTCTTTTGATAGGTGATATCAAATCAAAGCCGAAAGTAAGAAAATTGGATTAGGGGTGCAAGATTGTGGAAAAATGAATGTAGAAATGCATTTGGTAATAATATCAATGGTAAAAAAATATTGATGTAGAACACCAACCGCAGTGGAAGATGTGTTATTACATGTTATCACACGAATAACACAAAATAGTTATCATATGTACTACCTTGATATTACTTTTAAGAAATTAAAACGTATAATCTATTTAACTCATTAAATAGTTTATACCAATAAAAACAAACTATGAAAAATTTATATTTAATATTACTTTTTTTAATTATTAATGGCTGTAAAAAATCAGAAGACGGAAAAGTTGAAGTTATTCCATTGGCTCCAACAGAATTAAAAGCAACAGTGATTTCTAAAGATCAAGTTGATTTAATGTGGAAAGACAACTCTAGTAATGAAACTGGATTTAAAATTGAGCGCAAGACTGATTCAGGCAATTTTACTGAAATTGGTTCCACTGCTGCAGATTTAACTACATTTTCTGATAAAACAGTAGACCTTAATACAAATTACACGTACAGGGTTAACAGCTTTAATCAGGTGGGGAAATCAATCTCATATTCAAATGAGGTGACCATTAAGACACTTAATGTTCCAGCATTAACTACCTATGCTATAGATCAAATTTCATCAAATGGTGCAAATTCAGGTGGTACTGTTACTTCAGATGGTGGTTCAACTATTACCTCACTAGGAATAGTTTGGGATACCGCTACTAACCCTACAATTGCACTTAGTACAAAAGCAAGCTCCACAACAAGTCCAAGTTTAGGGACTTTTAAAAGTGTTATGACGGGGCTTAAAGAAAGCACTAAATATTTTGTAAGAGCATACGCAACTAATAGTGCAGGAACTAGTTATGGCAATGAGTTGTCTTTTACTACTAGTGCATCTCAACCTCCAAGATTATTCACAAAACCAATAAGTCAAATTTCAGCAAGTGGCGCTATTTCAGGTGGTGATTTAATTCCAGTCGATATTTCAATTATTTCAAGAGGTGTAGTTTGGAGTACTTCTATTAATCCAACAATTCAGCTAAGTACAAAAACAAGTGATGGAATAGTAGGAGATCCCAGCCAATTCCAAAGTTCAATTAATGGTCTTCAACCAAATACAAAGTATTATGTAAGAGCCTACGCAACAAATACTGCTGGAACTGGTTATGGTAATGAGCTTTCATTTACTACACTATTTGGTACAGTAGTGAGCGCAACTGGTAGAATCTGGATGGATAGAAATTTGGGAGCCAGCCGCGTAGCAACAAGTATTAATGATGTTGAAGCTTATGGCGATTATTACCAATGGGGTAGAGGAGCAGATGGGCATCAAAAAGGAACATCTGCAACTACTAACATTCTGAGTACTACAGACGTACCTCAAAATTCAAGCTTCATCAAACCAGGTGGTGAACCACATGATTGGCGAAGCCCCTCTAATGATAACCTTTGGCAAGGAGTGAATGGAATAAACAACCCTTGTCCAAGTGGCTTCCGTTTGCCAACAATAAAAGAATGGGAAGAAGAGATAGCAACTTGGAGCAGCAAAAACCGTAATGGTGCTTTTGCTTCCAAGCTAAAATTGCCTTCAGCGGGTTTTCGCGGTGATAACGGTGCTTTACTAAGTGCTGGTAGCGCTGGAAATTATTGGAGCAGCACATTTACCATTTTTACCAATATTCGCTCAGCGTTTGCGCTTGGTTTTGGTGGTAATAGCGCCAATGTGGATGGCTATATTTATAGGTCTTTTGGAAGCTGTGTGCGTTGTATTAAGGATTAATACCTTGAAGTTTTTATTTAATTCTGTTAATTATTAGCTAATATGATTAAAATTATTAGCTAATTTTCAAAACAAGCTTATTGTTAATTCAGCTAAATATCATAATTCAAATTTTACTAACCCAGTGCCCAACAAGCACTGGGTTTTTTATTTTCAAACCATGACAACAGAGACATTATCGAAAATATTTTGGAAATTTTATTTAAAACCTTGTCCTATAGTGGGTGTTTTCCCCAACAGCCTCAGTCTGTTTCAGCTTAATCTGTTTTTTGTTTCCGGCAGATGGCGATGATTTTCGTAGAACTGGATGTTTAGTGTTTGGCGGAAAACAACAACTAAAGAATAAATATATCAATCTTTCTTGCCTATAGCCCCAAACACTTTGGCTATTTCTCTGGCAAAAGAGGGCTTTTCGGCAATAATTAATTCATTTTTAAGGTTATAGCTGTTTTTTTGATAGGTAATATCAAAGCCGAAAGTAAGGAAATTGGATTAGGGGTGCAAGATTGTGGAAAAATGAATGTAGAAATGCGGTTGGTGGAGAAGATTATGGGCAAAAAAAATGCGGTTGGAGAACACCAACCGCAGGTGAAGATGTGTTACTACATGTTATCACATGAATAACGCAAATAATTATAATAAGTAGTACCTCAAGGTTATTTTTGGGAAATTACAAACTATGAATGTACAACCCTATTTAACTCATTAAATTGATTGTGCCTATAAAATTAAACTATGAAAAATCTATATTTTATTTTACTTCTATTAGTTGTTAATGGCTGTAAAAAATCAGAAGACGGAAAAGTTGAGGTTGTACCATTGGCTCCAACAGAGTTAAAAGCAACAGTGATTTCTAAAGACCAAGTTGATTTAACCTGGAAAGACAACTCTAGCAATGAAACTGGATTTAAAATTGAGCGAAAGACTGATTCAGGTAATTTTACTGAAATTGGTTCCACTGCTGCAGATTTAACTACATTTTCTGATAAGACAGTAAGCCTAAACACAAATTACACGTACAGGGTGCATAGTTTTAATCAAGTTGGAAAGTCCGTCAATTACTCAAATGAAGTCAGTTTAAAAACTATTAATGTTCCTACATTATTTACATCTAGAATTGATCTTGTGTCAAGCGGTGCTCAGTCAGGAGGTGATATTACTTCTGACGGTGGATCTGCTATCACTGCCAGAGGTGTCGTTTGGGATACTAAACCTAACCCAACTATTGCGTTGAGTACAAAAACAAATGACATTGGAACTGGTTTAGGTGCCTATATGAGTAATATTACTGGGCTTACTGCAAATACTTTATATTATGTAAGATCATATGCAACTAATAGTGCAGGAACAGGTTATGGAAATGAACTCACTTTTAATGCTATCCTTGTTCCAACATTAACCACTACTGAAATAACTAATATTACACCAAGTGATGCTGAATCAGGAGGTACTATTAGTTCTAATGGTGGCACAAATATTTTTTCAGTAAAAGGTGTTGTTTGGAGTACAAATAGCAATCCAAACATCGGTTTAAGTACAAAAACAAATGACGGGTCAGGGGCAGGAGCCTTTAAAAGTTCAATTAAAGGTCTTAAAGCAAATACTAAGTATTATGTTAGAGCTTACGCAACAAATATTGCAGGAACAGGCTATGGAAATGAGCTTTCTTTTACCACAAGTGAAAATTTTGTATTTGGTACAGTAACTAGCGCAACTGGTAGAATCTGGATGGATAGAAATTTAGGAGCCAGCCGCGTAGCTACAAGTAGTACTGATGTTGAAGCTTATGGCGATTACTACCAATGGGGCAGAGGAGCAGATGGACATCAAAAAGGAACTTCTGCAATTACCAATGTGCTGAGTCAAACAGACGTACCCCAAAATTCAAGCTTCATCACAACAAATAAACTCCCAAGGGATTGGCGAAGCACCCCAAATAATAACCTTTGGCAAGGAGTGAATGGAATAAACAACCCTTGTCCAAGTGGCTTTCGTTTGCCAACAATAAAAGAATGGGAAGAAGAGGTGGCAACTTGGAGTAAAAAAAACAGAATAGGTGCTTTTGAGTCCAATCTGAAATTACCCTTATCGGGTTATCGCGACTCCGAAAAAGGGAATTTAAGTGTAGGAGCTGGTGGCCGCTATTGGAGCAGTACCACTGTGCGTGACATTAACCTTAACGATTTCTCGGATTACTTCGATTTCGCTAACAATTTTGTTTTTGTAGGTCTAGCTCCACGGTCTGAGGGGAATTGTGTTCGTTGCATCAAGAATTAATACTTTGATGTTTTTATTTAATCCTGATAATTATTATTTAATATAATAAGCCTATTAGCTAATTTTTAAAACAAACTCCTTGTTAATTCAGCTAAATATCATAATTCAACTTTTACTAACCCAGTGCCCAACAAGCACTGGGTTTTTATTTTACAACTATAACAACAGAGACATTATCAGAAATATTTTGGAATTTTTATCAAAAGCATTGTTCGCTAGTCGGTGTTTCCCCAAACAGACTCAGTATGATTCTGCTTAATTTGTTTTTTGTTGTTTCGCGCAGATAACGCTTGTTTTCGCAGCGCTGGATGTTGAGTGTTTGGTCGAAAACAAGAACTGCAGGGTAATGAGCTTGGAGAACACCAATTGCGGAATAATTTATTGTTACTAACAAGAAAAATGTGTTATCACAGGTTATTCTATAAATAAATAAAATATTTACTTAATTTATTAATTTAGATTAATCTTGTAAAATCAAAACAATAATATACGATCTATTTAACTCATTAAATTGATTGTGCCTATAAAATTAAACTATGAAAAATCTATATTTTATTTTACTTTTTTTAATTCTTAATGGCTGCAAAAAATCAGAAGATGGAAAAGTTGAAGTTATTCCATTGGCTCCAACAGATTTAAAAGCAACGGTGATTTCTAAAGATCAAGTTGATTTAACGTGGAAAGATAACTCTACGAATGAAACTGGGTTTAAAATTGAGCGAAAGACTGATTCAGGCAATTTTACTGAAATTGGTACTATTGCTTTAGATGTGACAACATTTTCTGATAAAACAGTAGACCTTAACACAAATTACACCTACAGGGTTTACAGCTTTAATCAGGTGGGAAAATCAATCTCATATTCAAATGAGGTGACCATTAAGACACTTAATGTTCCAGCATTAACCACATATCAAATATCTGCTATTACATATGATGGTGCAAGCTCAGGTGGTGGAATTACTTCAGATGGTGGGTCAGCTGTTACTGCAAATGGTGTAGTTTGGGATACTTCCACTAACCCTACAATTTCACTAAGTACAAAAACAAGTGACCAAATTAGTGGAGGCTTTAAAAGTTCAATTACAGGGCTAAAATCATTGACTAAATATTATGTAAGAGCATATGCTACAAATGCTGCAGGAACAGGTTATGGAAATGAGTTGTCTTTTACGACTGACGCGTATATTATAGCCCCAACATTAACAACTAACACAATCTCAGATATTCTTAGCAATACTGCCAAATCAGGTGGAAATATAAGTGCTGATGGTGGGTCAGCTATTACTTCAAGAGGTGTGGTTTGGAGTACTTCCACTAATCCAGGAACCGATTTAAATACAAAAACCAGTGACGGTACAGGTGTAGGATCATTTCAAAGTTCAATTACAGGACTTAAAGAAAATACTAAATATTATTTAAGAGCCTACGCAATAAATAGTAAGTGGATAGGATATGGGAATGAAGTTTCTTTTACTACGCCTTCGAATTCTTTTACTTTTAATACAGTAATTGGAGCAAATAAAAGAATTTGGATGGATAGAAATTTAGGAGCCAATAGAGTAGCAATTAGCATGACCGATAAAGATAGTTTTGGGGATTTATACCAATGGGGCAGAGGTAAAGATGGCCATGAAATTAGGACATCCCCTATTGTTTACAGTACATCAAGCACCGATAAGCCGGGACATGGTTCTTTCATTGTGCACGCAACCCCTAATCCTAATTTATATTCAGGTGATTGGCGTATCCCCAAAAACGACAATTTATGGCAAGGAGTAAACGGAATAAACAACCCCTGCCCTGCTGGTTATCGCTTACCTACAGCAGCAGAATGGGAAGTTGAAATCTCAAGCTGGAGTAGTCAAGATGGCATGGGAGCCTTTAACTCCCCCCTAAAATTACCAATGGCGGGCGAACGATTCAGAGCTGATGGTAGTTTGGGACGAGCCAATGGAACTGGTGGTTCATATTGGTCAAGTACTATTGGTGATCTTTATTATCAAAGTAAGTCTACCAAAAACGGGGTTTATGATCTCAAATTTCTGTATAATCCTAATATACCTGGTACGGATTTACATTTAGAGCCGGGGTCAGGGTTTAGAGGAAATGGCCAATCATGTCGCTGCATTAAAGATTAATTTATTTGAGAACATTAAACTATATCCATTGCTTTGTAAGCTATAAGCGCAAAGTGGACTAAATTTAAAAAACTAATTTCCCAATCGGTTAATAAATTATTATTTACATAGCCAGTGCCCAACCGGAATTACAATGAAGTTACGCCAAACTACAATATATGACATTGCAAGGGAATTAAATATATCCAAGTCTACCGTTTCACGCGCTTTAACTAACCATCCTGAAGTGAAAGCTGAAACCCGAAAGGCCGTTCTTGAACTTGCTGAAAAACTCGATTATCAGCGCAATATGCTTTCTATTAATCTAATTTCAAGAAAAAGTAACTTGATTGGCATAATAGTTCCTGAATTTGACACTTCGTTTTTTCCTCAGGTAGTGATTGGTGCCCAAGAGATGGCGAGTAAATATGGTTATAATATCATAATTAGCCAATCAAACGAGAAATTCGAGACCGAAGTAGCAAATACCAAGGTGATGTTGGCTAGTCAGGTAGATGGAATATTAGTTTCAATATCTAAGGAAACACGTAGCTATGAACATCTGAAAATTTTTCAGAGAAAAGGAATTCCGATGGTATTATTTAACCGAGTTTGTAATGAACTGATTGTGCCTAAAGTGGTTATCAATGATTATGAAGCCGCATTTGGTGCTGTGGAGCACCTTATCCTTACGGGTAAAAGAAGAATAGCTCATTTGGCAGGCCCTGATTCATTGATCACTAGTAGAAATCGATTAAAGGGATATCTGGAGGCCCTTAAGAAACATAAAATTCCAATTGACGAATCATTGATCATCCCATACGATCTTACCATAGGAAAAGTTAAGATCTATATCAGACATTTAATGGAGCTTAAATATCCACCTGATGGATTATTCATAGCCAATGATCCTGCCGCAATCGAAGCAATCCGTACCATCAAAGATATGGGAATACAGATTCCACAACAAATAGGAATTGTTGGTTTTAGTAACGACTATGGATCCAATCTTATTGAGCCCGGACTCACCACTGTAGCTCAGCCGAAAAGGCTCATAGGTAGTACTGCGATGCAATTATTGCTAGAACTAATAGACACAGAAGTCTCCCAATGGAAAGCTGTTACTAAAACCCTCGATTCAAAGTTGATAATTAGAAACTCCAGCATGTTATAAGAATCAGAACCTGCCTCAATCCTAATGTTTTAATTCATTTAAAAGACTTGCACCTCAAATATTGCTGCCGGAACACTGCCTGAAGGATGTTCGGGAAAAATCTTTATTGAAGATGTACTTATCAACTTATCCAATATCACTTCATTAACCGTCTGATAATTACCAGCTTTTTCAAAGAGTAGTTTGCCTTCAGCATCCATAATCCTATAATTTCTGACTGTATGGGGCACAACCCGCTCAGGATGAACCCTTAGGGTCGACTCAAGTGGATGGTCAAAATCTGAGTCGAAGAATAGAACAATTCGCTTAATCTCGACTGGTTCATTCCAACTTAAGGTAACACATGGATTTACATCATCAAGATCAGCCACCCAAGCATTAGCAGCATTTGTTGGGCGGCAGAACCCATTAATCAGGTTTGAAACTTTAAAGGGTTTGAGATCGGCAGATAGTTGAAATGCCAGATTTTGTTCTGCCGGTCGTCTTGAAGGTAGCCAGAATTCAAATGAATCGATTCCAATCCCATCAGGCGGCAACTGTACCCCACTTGTAGCAACAGCTTTGTTATACCTGTTCATCAACATCATGGTTCCACTGAGTAACAATTTGCTAGTTTGAACTGAAACCAGTTCATTTTTTATAATACAAACAAAAACATATTGCTCCTCTCTTATTACATGATCAAATTCAACATTTAATGTACTTTTACCTGCCTCGACTGAAATATCATGAGTCTCGAGGACAATTTCAGGGGTGTAATTGATTGCTTTTGCACTGACCCGCAATTGCAGACTTAAACTTGTATTTTCTGCTGCATCCACATCAAAACTTATCTTTATCTGATCTCCGGGGGCAGCCGGCAATAACTGAGCAGTGGAATATTCAAGTGTCTGCCAATTTCCATTAGCCTTAAATTCTTTAAGTTTATATTCAGAACTAGCACTAAGAACCGCTTTATGCGCTAAATTTAGCCTTGCAGGCTCTAAGCCGGGAATAAAATGTCCATTTTGCATTAATTGTTGTCTCAATTCCTGAACTTTTTCAGAATTGGCGAGGTTTGAAGGAGTAATTCCGTTTTTAAGACAATATTTAGTTGCCAAACCTAATACTTGTGCCGAATAAGATACTGTGGCCATTACTCTGGCCGAACCGAATGCCACATGACTAGCGCTTATAATTCTACCAGCTAACCATAGATTTTTAATGTTTTTGCTGTACATACATCTTAGCGGGATTGGATAAACTCCTTTTGAATGCCATTGATTACAACCTGGCCTTTCACTAAAAACCCCGTCGGCTGGATGTAGATCCAATGACCATCCCCCATAAGAGACAGCGTCTGGATGCTCTAACTGTTCTACAACATCTTTTTGAGAAAGCATGTAATCTCCTTCAAAACGACGACTTTCCCGCTTACCCGGAATATGTCCAACCCATTCCAGGGTCAGGTTTTCGGCTTCAGGGTATTTTCCTGAATTTTTAACATAATCCCATATTCCATAGATTACTTTCCATAATTCCCATTTTATTTCTTCGGTTTGATGTATGGTATCTAACCTTCCTCCGTATTCAAGCCACCAAAGCTTACAACCATGATCACTTATATCATATGAACGATATTTAACAATTGAAGAAACATCTTTTAACGCATAAGACGGAGCAGTAAATGTAATTGGACGCCCTGCATTCTTAGTGAAAAAGTAAATGGAGTGCCCTAAAAGTTCGCCATATTCTTTATCGGGTGCAAAACCCTCATCAAATTCATCTTTTGACTCTGCTCCCATCCTGAAAGCTGCACCTGCCTGAAATGCCACAATACCGTCACCGGATGCATCACAAAAAAAAGGTGCAGATAAAATATAGCGGGTAGAATTCTGACTGCAAAAACCAATAACCTCTTTGATCTCATCAGGAGCTGATTTTACAACTTCATAAATCGCAGTATTTAATAAAAGTGTTATATTCTGCTCATTTTTTACCTTTTCCAATAAAATGGTATCCAGAATAATTGCATTCCCATCGGGATTACGATACATATTTTCAATCAAGATCTCACTCAATACCCCACCTTCCCTAGACCAACGGTTATTGTTCCCCATGCTGGAGGTTGCTCCTAAAATCCATAATCGCACTTCGCTGGAAGCATTTCCACCTAGCACCGGCCTATCTTGCACCAGAATAACCTTTAAGCCCTCCCTTGCCGCAGCAATGGCTCCACATGTTCCTGCGATACCGCCCCCAATGAAAATTAGATCGGCATTCATTGAATGTTCGTAAACTGAACGACCGGCAGAGGAAAACTCACTTATAATCATAAATAATAATTAATATCAATAAACAAACTAATTTTTGGAATAGAATACGATCTTTTTTGATGCTCTCCAGGGGATAATAGCGAGAACAAAAATCAATGCTGCTATCGTGCTCAAAAGACCAATATTATCTTTAGTAATTAAGCCCAGAATCAATAATAGAAATGCTGTAAATGCGAGTGAAAAAGCAGTGATTTTCAATCCAAATTTGTTTTGTTGTAAAGATTCACTTATTTCTTCCTCTGTTAAATTATCCTTCTGAACCTTTCTTGAGCTTTTATACGCTTGAAATTCCAAATATTGCGGACTAAGATAATTGGCATGATAAGCCCTGATTTCATTAGCTATAAGAAGTATAAGTGGTACACCAACCCCTACTAACATTTCTTCAGACCTGCTAAGCTTGAAATCGATAAGTAAGGGAAAAATAATTTTAAAAATCAGATTGATTCCTAAACTAATATAGGATATTATCAATGTTGCTTTTCCGCTAAGCCTTTTGGAAAATAATGCCCAGATAGGTGGAGCTAAAATCGGTCCCCCAGTAATAGCACCAACGCTGATCGTAACATTAACCAAACCACCTATATAAGGAACCATGAGGGCAATAGCGATCATTCCTAAGCCAATTACCCAAGATGACAATCGGGCAACCCGCATTAGTTTTTGGTCGTTTGCCGCTGGATTAATCCTGCCTTTATAAATGTCATTCGTAAATACTGCAGAAACAACATTTAAGGTTGTGTTTGCAGATGCAGAAGTTGAAAAATACATCCCAGTTAGCATCAAACCCAATAATCCGGGAGGAAGAACCAACTGACAGATCATCAGATATGCATTTTCGGTATCCAAACCAGTTAAGGATGGGTTAATGGTCTTGTAAATCATTGGTGGTAGCATCCATAACACTGGACTTATCAGGTACAAACCGGCAAAAAGATAGGCTACCTTTTTCGCTGATTTACTATCCTTAACACTGGTATAACGTTGCACGAAGGTCCAGTTACCTCCAATATAGAAAATATGGTAAAGTGTAAATGCAATGATAAAGCCTAGGGTAAATTCACCATTGATCAAATCAAAGAAGCCTTCCTGTGCATTCGCCTGAAATTTTGATAATCCTCCCGCTGCGTAAAAGGAAAGAGGAAGTATTATCAGTACCGCAGCAGTTAAAATCACAAACTGTAGGATATCAGTCACCATAACTGCCCAAAGTCCGCCAACAGCAGTATAAGCAATCATAAATAAGCCAAGAACAATGGTTGAAGGCATCAAGGGATATCCTAATGAAGCGCTGACAAGCTTTGCAACTGGATACAAAACAGTTCCTTTAATGAATAATGAGACCAGCATGAAAATGTAGATATAGGTCTTTTGCACTTGAGGGCCAAGGCGTTCTTTGATGAACTCCGCGGCAGTAAGGTTACCGGTAGATTTCCATAAGGGAGCCAGATACAAACCACTGATCAAGGCACCAATACACATGGTCCACTGAATGGTAATTGCTACCCATCCATATTTATAGGCTATTGAACCCCAAGCGACAAATGTCCCTGCTGAAAAAAAGCTCATAAAAAGAGACAATCCTCCAATAAACCAAGGTACAGACTCCCCACCTGCAAAAAAGGATTTTAAGTTAATCCCTGTTCTTGAAAACACGAGTCCAATGCATAATACGAATGCAGAAAAAACAAGAATGACGATGGCATCAATATTTTGGCTCATAATTAAAATTAGTTTAAAATACTTTTTTAGATCAAAAAACTTAAGTTCTTAAAATATAAATAATCTTAAAACACTCATTTATTCATTTTCCAAACGGAAACATTATGATAAATGTATTGTTAAGATTTAATTTTTGTTCTAAACATTTTCTTAAAATAATTTCGGGAGCAGTCCCAATTTTTGGGAGCGATCCCGAAAATTGCTAAATGAATCCTGATTTCTGATTGTCGGATAGAGTTACCATCGATTACAGAAATTAATTTTCTATTACAACAGAAAGGCTGTTGTACAGTTTTAGCGTAGCGCCTATAAATTCATCAATAACAAGGTTCTCCAGACTCCTTCCTCTAAATACTACTGACCAAAATTATTTTTAGGTTAAAAAGATGTAACAATTTTATAATATTCAAAATAATTTTGAAATGCCATTTTTATTGCATTTTTTTATTAAAATTAAATAATATGAAAAACAGAACTCTTATTACGAAACTAAGACAATTCAATCCCGAATTAAAAGTTAAAATAACCGCGTATTTGCAATATGGTTGCAATGAAAATGGTTATGGTTCAGGTGAATATGAAGGATTTGAATTTTCACAAGACTACACCATTAGATGGAATGATGGTAGCATTGAAGCAGATAAATGGGATGGTTACAGCGTTGGCAATGTTATTGAAGTATTGAAAGAAAAGGTATTATCAGAGATATCCGATGATGACTTTAGTTTAAGACCAGGTGAATTAAGCAATGGTGACCCAGAATATAAAACAACCTGGGATGACGAAAAACCTGAGGAAGACGATATGCCCGATGATAGTAATTTATATAACATCATGG
>NZ_JBIIPN010000112.1:0-8404 GCF_044342615.1 Daejeonella sp.
TTAACTACAGATGAAATTGATAGTAATCCAGATCCAATAGATGTCATAAAACCCGTAGCTAAGAAAAAACCAGGTTATTAAATTGAAAATATTTAATTAAAGATTATAAAAAGCTATTTTGATAGATTGATTAAACTCACCAATGTAATCATATTTATGCAGGATGCAACCTTTATGAATTTGAAACTAGGTTAGCTGCCTTACCTAATTGTTATTAATTCATTTTGGGCTGATTGTATAAATATTCTCCAAAATTAAGGCTTCAGATGATTCTGAAGCCTTAATTTTTGTTTTTTCACACTGTCTATAGAGTTGCCATTGATTCCAGAAATTGATTTTCTATTACAACAAAAAGGCTGTTGTACAATTTAGCGCAGCGCCTCTTTTCGGATTCATCAATAATAGGAGTCTCTAGACTCCTCTAAATCCAAATTAAGTTATAATCAATAAATCTATTTTACTTCCGTGCGCCCAACACGTCAAATTTGATATTTAAATACAATTACCATAAATTTGAACTAAGAATTGTCCTATTATACATTCTGCTATAACTAAGCGATACAAAATAAGAATTAACCTAGGATTTTTTTGCCTTTTTATATTTTATAAAATACAACATAGATTTTGAGTCGATTAGTAATTGTAATCGGCTCAGCTGTTATCGCACAACTGGTTTTAACATTGGTAACCGAAGTGATACCAAGCTTGCTGCAACTCTGGATATTTTCTACCCATATTTATTATCTTAAATTATTTTACGTGAATCCACTTTTAAATACACCGATAATGGATAAATATGGAATGAAGATTATCGAATTTTTTTCACAAATCTAGATTACTTAGAAATCCAGCTTTAGAAATTCTCTAATTGATATTGATAGTAATCTACAAAAACAAAGTCGAAACTAGAACAATATACTTATACCTATACCTTGGTATCAAAATATATATATAACTTAATGTCAGTAATTATTAAGAGAATATTATAACAAATATTAAATTCAATGAAAAATTTAAAAGAAACTAAAAACAATCCCAACTATCCGGAAATCAAAATTGGGTCACAAATTTGGATGAGTAAAAATCTTAATGTGGATACATTTAGAAATGGTGATCCAATTATTCAAGCTAAAACCTTTGAAGAATTAAAATTAGCTGCACGAGATGAGAGAGCAGCCTATTGCTATTATGGAAATCTCAAAACCAGAGGTGAACTTTTTGGAAAACTATATAATTGGCACGCAGTTAATGACCCAAGAGGACTAGCCCCTCAGGGATGGCATATTCCTACAGTTGAGGAATGGGAAAAATTGATAGACTTTTTAGGAGGCGAGAACGACGCTGCAAGTAAATTAAAGGCAAAAGACTGGTGGAAAATGGATGATAGTGCAAACAATAAAAGTCTTTTTAATGCGATGCCGAGTGGTTATAGATATGATGATGGAGATTTTGATCGTATAAATTATAAGGCAAACTTCTGGACTCCTGAATTAACAGTTAGATCTAACGGTGCTTCTGCATATACTTTTTCATTAGAAAGCGATAATTTTGAAAAGGCTGTTAAAAAGGATAGTGCTGGAAGAAACTTTTTTATGTCTGTAAGATGTATTAAAGACTAAAGCGAAGAATTATCTAAATTGAGAATCCAAATAACATCAAAAGGAATTACCACTACCCGTAGAGTTTAGCGCAGCGCCTCTACGGATTCATCAATAACAGGAGTCTTCAGACTCCTCTAAATCCAAATTAAATTATCATCAATAAAGCATTTTGCTTTTTTTCGTGAGCCCACTTGGGCTTCCCTACTTTTGTGGGGATAAACTTCTCACCCAGATAGGCTAAAAGCAAAAAAGCAAACTCTTTGAGTTTGCTTTTTGTGCGCCCACCTGGGCTCGAACCAGGGACCAAAAGATTATGAGTCTTCTACTCTAACCAACTGAGCTATGGGCGCTCTTCAAATCTTGTTTTAGATTTGAGAATGCAAATTTACGCAAATTCAATCAAAATGTGAAATTGAATTTGGATATTATTTCATCTGATATTTTTTATCACAGCAAATTTAAATCAAATGAAAAAATATAAAATTAAGCGCTTGATTTACAGAAGGTTTAAATTTGTAAAGAATATCCTGTTCTCGACTAAACAAGCATCCCACAATAATTTAGCCTTATTTTCTGATACAAAAGCCAAGAAAAAATCATCAAATCAATCCCCAAAAAAAAGAAATTGAATATATTGCATTGTTTATGGATACTATAAAAAACATCATCTTCGACTACGGTAACGTTATCTTCACCATAGATTTCAATCGCGCACAGCAAAGTTTCTCAGAATTAGGCATCAAAAACGTAGAATCTTTCTTTGCACATAAAGGTCACAGTCCCATTTTCGATCAATTTGAACAGGGTTTTATCTCCCCTGCCCAATTTAGAGATAGTATTCGCGCTGTAGCTGGTATCTCAAGCCTAACTGATGCAGAAATTGACCATGCCTGGAACTCGCTCCTCATTGGCGTGCCTGAGCCTAATCACGATCTTCTGCTAAAAGCAAAGAAAAAATACAGGACTTTCCTCCTCAGCAATAACAATGAAATCCATTATAACTCGATCATAGATTATCTAAAAAGGGAACATAATTTGGAATCAAACGCTCATTTTTTTGAGAAGGATTATTACTCCCATCTCATGAAAATGCGTAAACCCAATCCAGAAATATTTGAATTTGTTTTAAAAGAACATCAACTAAACCCCGCCGAAACACTTTTTATTGATGATAGTCCGCAGCACCTAAAAACCGCCGCAGAACTTGGCTTACACACGCATTTACTTTTACCTGAAGAGAGTTTAGAAAGCTATTTATATGGCTCTGGACTCTTAACTGAATAATCAAATTTTATCAGCCATGGAAAACAAAAGAATCGCTTCCTTAAAAGAATTTTACCCTTTTTATTTAACAGAACACAGAAATTCAACGAGTAGAATTTTACATTTTATTGGGACGTCATTGGTACTCCTACTCATCCCAGCAGCTCTTTTATTCCACGATTTAAGACTTTTAATTCTCATCCCTTTTGTAGGATATGGTTTTGCTTGCGTAGGACATTTTTTCTTCGAGAAGAATAAACCCGCAACCTTCAAATACCCTGCTTATAGCCTTGCATCCGACTTCATTTTGTTTTGGGATCTCCTTCGCGGGAAGGAAAAATTCTACCCTAACAAGCTCTAATTCAGTCCCCTACGCTTAAGCTCCACCGCAATTAAACGCAACTCTCTACCCATTTGTCCGGCAACAGATGTATTTTCTTCTGCCCTTCTGAAAAGATAGGGCATTACCGCTTTTACTGGTCCGTAAGGCACATATTTTGCCACATTATAGCCAAAAGCAGATAAATTAAAGCTCAAATTATCGCTCATTCCCAACAGTTGCGAAAAATAAACGTGCTCATGATTATGCGGAATAGACTTTTCATCAAGCAATTCGGCCAATAAACGGCAGCTATCTTCATTATGCGTACCCGCAACGAATGAAATTAGTTCAATTTTATCAATGCAAAATTGTAATGCAAGATTATAATCACGATCGCTAGATTCTTTATCTTCTTGAATTGGAGATGGATAATTCATGCTCAGAGCACGTTTACGTTCTTTCTCCATATAGGCACCTCTAACTAACTTAGCGCCCATGAAGAATTTTTCTTGGCTGGCAATTTCCGCATCCGCTTTAAGCGAAGCTAATTTATCATGCCTATATAATTGGTAAGTATTATAAACAATGGCCTTTTTCTGATTGTATTTACGCATCATCTCTAAAGCCACCACATCGATTGTATCTTGAATCCAGCTTTCCTCGGCATCAATCATCACTTTTACATCTAAATCATCCGCCATCTTACAAATTTGATCTACTCTATTTTTGAATCGCTCAAAAGCTGCACTTTCTTCTGCATCCAGAATTTGCTTAGCATCCATTTTCTCCAATAATGCAAATTTACCGAGCCCCGTAGCCTTAAAAACTGTTAAAGGAATACGTTTATCACCATCCGCATGTTGGATAGTTTTCATAATTTCAACACAAGTGGCATCAAAAACGGGCTCATCTTCCTCCCCTTCCACCGAATAATCAAGAATAGAGCCTACACTTCCCTCATGAAGTTGCTTAACTGTACCTTCACATTCCTCAATATTCTCACCACCACAAAAATGTTTGAAAATGGTAGCTTTAATTAAAGATTTGATGGGTAAGCCAATATTTAGGGCTAAATTGGTTATTGGCGGACCAATTTTAGTTAAGAAATTGATACTTATTAATTTAAAAAGCCAGTAAGCGCCTTTAAGTTCGGCATCTGTTTTTCCACGGAAAGCGTTCTCTGTATTGTCAAAAGAAAGATTTGTGCTTTTCAACTCGAATTTTTGCATGTACAAAGTTAGAAATATTGAGACATTTACATACGAAAGGTAAAATTTGTAAGTTTGCATCATGCTAGATTTTACATTAGAAGGAGAATTTATCCACATGATTCAATTACTGAAAGCTGCTAACATCGCGCAAAGTGGTGGAGAGGCGCAAATGCTAGTTGCTCAAGGTGAGATAAAATATAATGGAGAGGTAGATTTCCGCAAACGTTTAAAAGTGAAATCTGGGGATACTGTTGAGTGCAGAGGACAAATAATTAAGGTGAAATGAAAGCGATTGAGAGCAATCTTTATTCTGTTTTTTTTGAGAACAGTCTCCAAAGTTTAAAGCATTTTCTTACAGAAAATAAATACAGCAAAGTTTTTGTTTTAGTAGATAGCAATACCGAAATCCATTGTTTACCACTTTTACAGGATGCTCTGGGCGATATTGAATTCGATGTAATTGAAGTTACTCCCGGTGAGGAGAATAAAAACATTGATTTCTGCATTGGTATTTGGAAAATGTTACTCGATTTTGGTGCGGATAGAAATAGTATCCTTATAAACTTAGGTGGAGGTGTAATTACAGATATGGGCGGTTTTGCAGCATCTACTTTTAAGCGTGGGATTGATTTTGTGCAGGTTCCTACCACCCTACTTTCGCAAGTGGATGCTTCCATTGGCGGAAAAACAGGCATTGACATGGACAATGTGAAAAATATCATCGGGACTTTCACTCAACCTCAAGCGGTTTTCATCCACAATGCCTTTTTAAGCACGCTAGATCCACGAGAGCTGCGTTCTGGCTATGCAGAGGTCATAAAACACGGATTGATTTATGATGCCGATTTGTTTGCAAAAATAAAATCTGTTAAGCCCTCTGGGATTAGTCCCGAGTTCATTTACCGCTCCGTTGAGATTAAAAATGAAGTCGTAAAAGCCGATCCTTTTGAAAAAGGCCTCCGTAAAATTTTAAATTTTGGACATACCATTGGACATGCGCTAGAGAGTTATTCGCTTCAGCATGACAAAAAACCACTTTTACATGGGGAGGCCATTGCTATCGGATTTATCTGTGAAGCCTACCTTTCTGCTAAGAAGAATAAATTATCAAAGGAAGAATTACGTGAGATTATTGAGGCTATTAGAGCTGTTTTCCCTGCATACAAGGTAGCTAAATCAAGCTATAGCGATTTGCTTGAACTCATGAAGAATGATAAAAAGAATACTGGAGGTAAAATAAGCTTTTCATTATTAAGTAAAATTGGAGCTTGCGATTTTGATAACCATTGCACAGAAGAGGAAATTCTGGAGAGTTTAGATTTTTATTCAAATTTTAAAAATTAAATTTTGACAGAATTAAATTTTGTACTACATTTGAAAAAACAAGGATGACAAAATTAAATACATATTACTACGCGTATTTTTACTTTAAAAGTAAGAACGGGGAAAATATGCAATAAATCTTAATATAGAAATTAGCAAAGAGTCCCTGCCCAAAACGCAGGGACTTTTTTATTTAACAACAAAATGCAAAAAAAGCGAGTAGCAATTCAGGGTATACGTGCTTCATTCCATGAAGAGGCGGCATTTAAATTTTTCGGAACAGACATCGAAGCCGTTGAATGCAATTCTTTCAAACAAACCTGCGAAGAATTAAAAAATAAAAAGGCCGATTTTGTGGTGATGGCCATTGAAAATTCTATCGCCGGAAGTTTATTACCTAATTACACGCTTCTCAGAGAATACAATTTTACCATTGTGGGTGAAGTTTATTTAGCCATCCAACTCCATTTGCTTGCCCTTCCGGGAGTAAAATTTAAAGACATTAAATACGTGCAATCGCATCCCATAGCTATACGCCAATGCAGCGATTTTTTTGATGAATTCCCTCATTTACAAGTAATTGAGAGTAGTGATACCGCTGCTTGTGCAAAGAAAATCAGAGAAGAAAACTTAACTGATACCGTAGCAATTGCCAATCAATTAGCAGCAAAATTATATGACTTGCAAGTCATGGAGCGCAGAATTGAGTCGAACAAGAAAAACTTTACACGTTTCCTCATCTTAGCGGATAAGCCAATTGGAAGCACGGAGGCCAATAAAGCATCTCTAAGTTTTCAAGTTGGAAATTCAGTAGGCTCATTAGCTGAAGTGCTAAATATTTTCTCTGAACATAAAATCAACCTCAGTAAAATCCAGTCGATGCCCGTTTTAGGCAAACGCAATGAGTACAATTTTTACGTTGATATCGAGTGGAAAAACCAATCAGATTATGACCTTGCCATCCGTAAAGTATTGAAACATACAGTCAACTTTACAATTATGGGAGAGTATCTGAAAAATGACAAAGTCTAACCATTAAAAAAACAAATAAATTAAAAAATTGAATCTCGGAATTGGAACGAGGAAAATTAAATTATCAAGATGAAATTAAACTTAAAATTACAACCATTAAACACTTGGTTAGACACAAAAAATGAACCTTTATTAATTTCTGGTCCATGTAGTGCCGAAACAGAAGATCAATTATTAGCCACAGCTCATTTATTGGCTAAAACTGGCAAAGTATCGGTTCTGAGAGCAGGAATTTGGAAGCCACGTACTCGTCCGGGTGAATTTGAAGGGATTGGAAGCATCGGTTTAACTTGGTTAAAAAGAGCAAAAGAGGAAACTGGTTTACCTACAGCGGTAGAAGTTGCTACTGCTAAGCATGTGGAAGAAGCTTTAGCTGCCGGTGTTGACATTCTTTGGGTGGGTGCACGCTCTACAGTAAATCCATTCACCGTACAAGAAATTGCTGATGCCTTGAAAGGTGTTGATGTTCCAGTTCTAGTAAAAAATCCGGTAAACCCTGACATTCAATTGTGGATTGGTGCCTTAGAACGTATCAATAATGCAGGAATTACTAAATTGGGTGCGATACATAGAGGTTTTTCATCTTTCGAAAAAACAGCCTTCAGAAATGAACCAATGTGGGAATTAGCTATACAACTAAAAACATTAGCTCCTGAACTTCCTATCATTAACGACCCTAGTCACATTTGTGGAAACCGTGAATTGATTCAATACGTGGCTCAAAAAGCGCTAGATTTAGATATGCAAGGATTGATGATTGAATCACATTTGGATCCATCTGTGGCATGGACAGATGCAAAACAACAAGTAACGCCTGCTGCTTTATCAGATTTAATGAATCTTTTGACATTACGTAAGCCGGAAATTAAGGATAAAGATTTTAGTGATAAATTAGCTGATCTACGTGAAAGTATTGACAAACTTGATGATCAGATCATCCAAAAATTAGCTGAAAGAATGCAGGTTGTACAAAAAATTGGTGAGTACAAGCGTGATAATGGAGTAACGATTCTTCAGGTTAACCGTTGGGATCAAATCATGAATAAACGTAGTAGCTTTGCTAGTGCATTAAAACTCGACCTAAACTTTACCGGTAAATTGTTAGAATTAATTCATAGTGAATCTATTCGCAAACAAACCGAAATCATGAATGATAAAAAAGGTGCTTAATTACCATGAGTTCTAAAAGCATACTTATTTCAACTGGGCAAAAACAATTGAATTGCACCATCCCTCTTACAGGATCAAAAAGTGAAAGCAATCGCGCTTTGATTATGGAGGCATTGAGTGATGGTGCAGTTCAGGTGTTGAATATTTCTGAAGCTGCCGATACGGTAACCTTGAAAAATATTCTGCAAAACACTAATAATCAAACAAATACTATTGATGTTGGTCCGGCAGGGACTGCCATGCGCTTTCTAACTGCTTTTTATTCTTTGCAATCTGGAACAATAACTCTTACTGGTTCTGCGCGTATGAAGCAACGCCCTATTGGGATTTTGGTTGATGCATTAAAAAGCTTGGGTGCCGACATACAATATATTGAAAATGAAGGTTTTCCTCCCCTGTTAATTAGTGGTCCGCTGAAACAAAAAACCGATCAAGTTAAGATCAAAGGAAATATCAGCAGCCAATATATTTCTGCACTCCTG
>NZ_JBIIPN010000040.1:0-20521 GCF_044342615.1 Daejeonella sp.
CAATCCCCCACATCTCTTCCTTGCGGGGTGGCAAAGATACCAAAATATTTTACCCCGCACAATAAATTCGTACTTTTTTCCTTAGCATTAACCTAACTGCTTGAAAACGAATACGTAAATTTTATTTGTAATAGAATTGTAAAGCGATATGTTAGGCAAGATTAAAAATCTATTATCATTAAATCTTGTTTATCTATAATAAACGAATCTCATATATATCCAAAAAACCAATATTATATGCTAAAGTTATATCCAAAATCTAAGATAATGGCTAATAATAACTAGATAGAAATGCCCTACTATTAAAGAAAACCTAGCAACAACAACAGAATCTTTATTAAAGGGAATTTAACTATACAGTGCAAAACAATAATTTAGATGTTAAATTCTGTTAAAGATTTAGTTCAATTAATTGAAAGAAATACATTCGTAGCTATATATAGGACACTTTATATAATAGTGATTAAATAAAATTGATGTTTTACTGATTTACCTTATCTTTGCAAGATGTTTAAAAACAAGCTTAATATAACCATAAGCATATTACTCGTAGTTATTATTGCGTTTGCAGGCTGCAAAAGCAAATATGAAAAGTTACGCGCCAGCAGTGATACTGCCAAAAAATACCGTGAAGCGATACGTCTTTACGATAAAAAAGACTATAATAAAGCACTTGGTTTATTTGATGACCTAGTCCAAAAATATCGTGGTACAGCGGAGGCAGAAGATCTTTCCTATTATTTTGCGTACACAAATTATAAAATGAAAGATTATGGGAATGCGAGATATCATTTTAAGAATTTCGCAGACACATATGCTTCTAGTCCCAAAGCCGAAGAATGTCGTTTCATGGCTGCTTATTGTTTTTATCTTGAATCTCCAACTTATTCATTAGACCAAGAAAATACTATTAAGGCTATCGAAGCCTTACAATTATTTATTAACCTTTATCCAAAAAGCGATAGAGTTACAGAAGCAAGTAAGCTAATCAGTAATTTACGCGATAAATTAGAACTGAAATCTTTTGCTAATGCAAAACTTTTTTTAGAAATAGGTGATTATAAATCGGCAGTAATTGCCTTTAGAAATTCGGCGAGTGATTTTCCAGACACTAAATATGCTGAGGAAATGGAATTTCTTACCGTAAAAGCACAGGCTCTTTATGCGAAAGCTAGTTTAGAGATAAAACAAGAGGAGCGCTACAATGAGGCAATTAATTTATTTGCCGAATTTGCGAAAAACTACCCTTCGAGCAAGTATTTAAAAGAAGGAGAAGATCTTGTTAAGAATTCTGAAAAAGCGATAATAGACGTTAGAAAGTTAATTGCTTTTCAAGAAGCCGAAATGAAAATTTATCAAGATAAGATCAAAGCTGCTGAAGCAGCCGCGGCATCAAAATCCAAAAAAACAGTAGAAACTAAAGAAGAAGAAACTAAAAACAAATAAAATGAGCACTACGAAACCAGCCATTCCAAACAGCACCATTACACGTGATGTTCGTGAATTAGATAAAACAACAGACAATATATATGAGTCGATTGTAATTATTAGCAAGCGCGCTAATCAGATTTCAAATAACTTGAAGGAAGAACTTCACGGTAAATTAGCAGAATTTGCATCTTCAAATGATAATTTAGAAGAGATTTTTGAAAACCGTGAGCAAATTGAAATCTCAAAGCACTACGAGCGTATGGCTAAGCCTTCTCTAATTGCTGTTGATGAATTTTTAAACAATAAGGTTTATTATCGCAACCCTTCTAAAGAGCAAAACTAAAGCATAGGGGCATAGTTTTCTCTATACTATGCCCCATGCATGCTTTAAGATGGGTATATTCATGCCCTATGCTTACAAATAAAAATATATTACTTGGTGTTTGCGGTAGCATCGCAAGCTATAAATCTGCTTCATTAACCAGACTCTTGGTCAAGGCTGGCGCTAATGTTAGGGTTGTTATGACTAAGGATGCTTGTAATTTCATTACTCCTCTTACTCTTTCCACGCTATCAAAAAATCCAGTTTTCTCCGAATATTTCGATCCTAAGACAGGAACATGGAACAATCATGTTGAACTAGGCTTATGGGCAGACATGTTAATTATTGCACCTGCCAGTGCAAATACATTAGCTAAATTCGCAAATGGTCTTTGCGATAACCTTCTCTCAGCAGTTTACCTCTCAGCCAAATGTCCGGTATATTTTGCTCCAGCAATGGATTTGGATATGTGGAAACATCCAGCAACTCAAAAAAATATTAACTCGCTAATATCCTATGGTAATTTAATGATTAAACCCGCTTATGGTGAATTGGCAAGTGGTTTAACCGGCGAGGGTCGCATGGCCGAACCTGAAGAAATAATTCAATTTATCCTAGATAAATATCAAGAAGGGCTTCCTCTAAAAGGCAAAAAAGCATTGGTTACCGCTGGCCCTACCTATGAAGCCATTGACCCTGTTAGGTTTATCGGAAATCACTCTTCCGGAAAAATGGGTTATGCTATAGCAGAACATTTATCTGCATTAGGCGCAGAGGTTACTCTTGTTAGCGGACCAACAAGTTTAAATTTAACAGATAAACGAATTAATAGGATTGATGTGGCTTCCGCAGAGGACATGCTTCAAGCTTGTCTTTCTGAATTTAAAAATTGCGACATCTCCATTTGCAGTGCGGCGGTTGCCGATTATCGCCCGAAAGAGGTAGCAAACCTGAAAATTAAAAAAGATAGTCCCGAATTCTCTTTAGATCTCATCAAAACTCCAGATATTCTAGCAAAGCTTGGACAAGAGAAAAAAGCGGGACAAATTTTGGTTGGATTTGCACTCGAGACGAATAATGAAGTGGAAAATGCCATAAAAAAACTAGAGAAAAAAAATCTTGATTTTATTGTTCTAAACTCTATGAATGACGAGGGAGGTGTATTTAAGAACGATAATAATAAGATTACCATAATCGATCGCAATAAAAAACAAGAGAAATTTGAACTTAAACCCAAAAATGAGGTCGCAGTAGATATTTGCAAAAAAATACTAGATTTAATATAATGAAAAAAATACTGCTCGTCATCCTAGTGTTATTCATTGGTTCGGGACTTTACGCCCAAGACCTCAATGCACGTGTACAAATTTTAGCTCCTCAACTTTCTAATTCAAATAAACGAATATTAGATATGCTTGAAGCTAGCATCAAAGATTTCTTAAATGGAAGAAAGTGGACAACAGATGCATTACAGCCTCAAGAACGTATTGATTGCAATTTTGTAATCACAATTACCGATTGGGATGGATCGAGCAGTTTCAAAGCCGAAGCACAAATTCAATCCAATAGACCCGTTTTTAACAGTAGTTATAATAGTACTTTATTAAATATTAGCGATAAGGACTTTGGATTTAGTTATGCTGAGGGACAGCCATTAGACTTTTCAGACCAGAATTATATTGGAAATTTAAGCTCTTTATTGGCATTCTATGCCTATATAATTACCGGACTAGACTATGATAGCTTCTCTAAAATGGGTGGTACGCCTTATTTTCAGAAAGCAGAAACGGTTTTAAATAATGCACAAATAGCACCAAATCCAGGATGGAAAGCATTTGAAAGCCTAAGGAATCGATTCTGGCTTATTGAAAACCTGACTAACAAGTCTTATAACCCAATCCGAGAGAGCTTATATACTTACCACAGAGATGGTTTAGATGTAATGGCAGATAATAAATCAAAAGGGTTAAAAGCTGTTCTATCAATTATTCCGCAGCTACAAAAGATTGACAAGCAAAAGCAAGGTTCAGTTTTAAATCAATTGTTTTTTACCGCTAAGGCGGATGAAATTGTTAATATTTTAAGTTCGGCCGATAATCAAGATAAACTAAAGGCTATTGATGTTCTTTCAGAGATTGACCCATCTAACAGTTTAAAGTACGAATCTTTGAAAAAGACAAGGTAAAATCTTAAAAATTCAATCCATTTAAATCGAATTATTAATTTAGCAAAAATTTAACGCAAACATGCTCAAGCGACTTGCCATAAGTAATTATGCTTTAATTGATAATCTGGATATATCCTTCTCCAAGGAATTAAATATTTTGACTGGAGAAACTGGAGCAGGTAAATCAATTATCTTAGGTGCTTTATCATTAATTTTAGGTCAACGAGCTGAAAGTAAATATTTCTTCAATCAGCAGAAAAAATGCATTATAGAGGGCACTTTCCTACTTGATGGCTTCCATTTAAACGAGTTTTTTACTGAAAACGATCTTGATTTCGATCTTGAGACTGTCTTGCGAAGAGAAATTTCATCTGACGGAAAAACCAGAGCATTTATTAATGATACACCGGTTAATCTGACTATTCTTAAAAAGCTAGGTGAAAAATTAATAGATGTTCATTCTCAGCATGCAAGCCTCGAAATTAATGATGAGGAGTTCCAGTTATTAGTTATTGATACGGTCGCTGGTAATCAGAATCTATTAAGCAACTATCGAAAGGTATATAAATCCTATAAAAAGGCGCAGACTCAATTAAAAGATCTAATAAGCCAAAGTGAGCAATCTAAGTCCGATTTAGACTATTTTCAATTTCAGTTTGATGAGCTAGAAAAGGCAAAACTTATTGCTGGTGAGCAGGTAGAACTTGTAAAAGAACTTGATGCCTTAAGTCATGCAGAAGATATTAAGAAGAATTTACTAAATGCCATTTCAATTTTAAGTGAAAGTGAACCCTCGGCGATTGCACAAATCAAAGAAGCCGCAATTAGCCTCGCTAACGCTGAAAAATACAAAGTGGAAGTTGCAGTACTTACAGAACGTCTTAATAGCTCTTTAATTGAAATCAAAGATATTTTATCTGAGATTGAAGATATTGAACAAGGTAGCATGGTGAATGAAACCAGGTTATTAGAGCTTAGCGAGCGCTTAGACTTAATTTATTCACTTCAGAAAAAGCATCGTGTTGCTTCTGAAATGGAGCTAATTACCCTACGCGATGAAATTTCAACTAAGCTCAATGGAATTCTTTTTGCAGATGAAGACATCGAGCAATTAAAAGCTGAAGTTGATAGACTTTATATGGAAGTGCAGGAACTTTCATCTCAATTAAATAGAAGTCGCGCCGAAAGTATTCCAAAAGTTGAATCATCCGTAATGGCCACATTAGCAGAAATAGGCATGCCAAATGCAGTGCTACAGATTCTGAATGAAACACTTCCAACTGGCAAATTTGATGAAAATGGCAACAATCAAATCAAGTTTTTATTTAGCGCAAATAAAGGCCAGGCGCCATTGCCAATGAATAAAGTGGCATCAGGTGGTGAACTTTCAAGATTGATGCTTAGCATTAAGTCGCTTATTGCGATGCATACCGCACTCCCTACCATCATTTTTGACGAGATTGATACTGGAATATCTGGCGAAGTAGCCCTTAAGGTGGGCCATATCATGGAAAAACTATCGAAAAACATGCAAGTAATTGCAATCACACACTTGCCACAAATAGCAAGCAAAGGTGATTCGCATTACCGAGTGTTTAAAGATGAGCAAGAAGAAATTACCCGTACAAATATTAATGAGCTTAAACAGGAAGAACGTATATTAGAAATCGCTAAGATGCTAAGTGGGGATAATCCTGGAGAATCAGCAATGCAAAACGCTCGTGATCTAATTTTAAATTCTAAAGGGTTTAAGAATTAGAGATTATTGATAAATTTGCATTTTATTTAAGAGAAAAAACAAAAATTCAATTATATGTATAATTTACTAAAAGGTAAAAGAGGAATCATCTCCGGTGCTTTAGATCAAAATTCAATCGCTTGGAAAGTTGCCGAAAGAGCACATGCAGAAGGTGCAGTATTTGTGCTAACCAATGCACCAATTGCAATGCGAATGGGCGAAATTAATTCGCTAGCTGAAGCAACAGGTTCTCAGATTATTCCTGCTGATGCCACAAGTATTGAAGACCTAACCAATTTATTCACTCAGTCGCAGGAAGTTCTTGGCGGAAAAATTGATTTTGTTCTTCACTCAATCGGAATGAGCGTTAATATTCGCAAGAAAATCCCTTATCCTGAGCTTAACTACGATTATTTCCAGAAAGGAATAGATGTTTCTGCCTTGTCTTTACATAAAATGCTGAGCGTAGCAAAGAAATTAGATGCCATCAATGAATGGGGAAGTGTTGTTGCACTAACTTATATGGCTGCACAACGTACCTATCCATTTTACACAGATATGGCTGATATCAAAGCAATGCTTGAGTCTATTGCAAGAAGTTTTGGTTATCACTATGGATTGGATAAGAAAGTTCGTATCAATACAGTTTCTCAATCGCCTACAAAAACTACTGCAGGGACAGGTATTAAAGGTTTCGGAAGTTTTTACGATTATGCCGATGCCATTGCGCCACTTGGAAACGCTGATGCTGAATCATGTGCTGATTATTGCATCACTTTATTCTCAGACTTAACGCGTATGGTTACAATGCAGAATCTATTCCATGATGGTGGATACTCATCAACAGGAGTTAGTGATGATGTAATGTACAGATTAGGGGTAGAAAATAGCTAATCCAATTTATAAAATAGAAAAACCCGAAAGTGAATGCTTTCGGGTTTTTTATTGGGAAAATTTTTTAGATAGATTCTATCAGCACAATTTTAACTTTTATAGATCCTGGCGGTGAAATCACTGCCAGTCCATCAGAACTTTGAATTTCAATTACTATCTGACCAGAACGCGTTAAATAGCTATAAGAAACCCCATTATAAA
This sequence comes from Daejeonella sp., assembly GCF_044342615.1. GTDB lineage: Bacteria > Bacteroidota > Bacteroidia > Sphingobacteriales > Sphingobacteriaceae > Daejeonella. Next base: position 6,754 of record NZ_JBIIPN010000040.1, read on the forward strand.
CCTGCGGAATCTGCTCATAAGTCCCATTTTCGAAGGAAACATAAACTAAAACTCCTCCATAGTCGTTGAAATAATTATCAATTTCAGGCATATTAATAGAAGCCGTGTAGGATTTGCCTCCATTTAACTTAATCCAATTCCCTGAACTTAAAGTGGTAATAATCGTACGATTAGGAACAATTTGTTCTTTCTTACATGAAGAACCCATAACAAGAACAAATAAGGCGAGCAACAAAATAGACTTTTTCATAATAAAAACAGGAAATGCCTGTATAATTAAGACGAAAAAAAAGGGGAATGGTTGCATTAACCATTCCCCTTTGCTTAAATAACATTAAGACTATTCTTCTTTTTTCTCTTCTTTCTTCTTCTTTGTAGTTTTCGCTTTGCTTAGGATTCGAATTTCTTCCTTTTCCTTATCATAATCAACCTCCAAAGAATCACCCTCTGCCAATTCACCTTTCAAAATTTCTTCTGCAATTGGATCTTCCAAATGCTTTTGAATGGCACGCTTCAACGGACGAGCACCAAAGTTAGAATCGTATCCTTTTTCAGCGATGAAATCTTTAGCCGCATCAGTAAGCTTGATTGTATAACCAATGCTTTGGATTCTATCGAATAAAGCTTTCAACTCAATATCAATAATCTTGAAAATATCATCTTTAGTTAATGAATTAAACACAACCACATCATCCACACGGTTCAGAAACTCAGGTGCGAAAGCACGTTTTAATGCATTTTCAATAACACCCCTAGAATAAGTATCTGCCTGTGAGACCTTTGCGCCTGTACTAAATCCAACACCTTGTCCGAAATCCTTCAATTGGCGTGCACCAATATTGGAAGTCATGATAATGATGGTATTTCTAAAATCCACCTTACGACCTAAACTATCAGTTAATTGACCTTCATCAAGCACTTGTAACAAAATATTAAATACATCTGGGTGTGCTTTTTCAATCTCATCCAAAAGAACTACCGCATAAGGCTTTCTTCTAACTTTTTCAGTAAGCTGTCCGCCCTCTTCATAACCAACATATCCTGGAGGCGCACCAACTAAACGAGACACAGCGAATTTTTCCATATACTCACTCATATCCACCTGAATAAGAGCATCTTCTGTATCGAACATAAAACGTGCAAGCTCTTTAGCTAACTCAGTCTTTCCAACACCTGTCGGACCAAGGAATATGAATGAACCAATGGGCTTTTTAGGATCTTTTAATCCCGCACGTGTACGCTGAATGGCTTTCGTTAATTTTTTAACCGCATCTTCCTGCCCGATAACTCTACTATTAATTGCATCAAACATTCCGAGTAATTTAATACTATCAGTCTGCCCTACTCTTTGTACAGGAATACCTGTCATCATCGAAACAACCTCTGCAACATTATCTTCAGTAACCGTATAGCGCTTGGTTTTGGTCTCAGCTTCCCATTCACTTTTAGCTTTTTCAAGCTCTTCAAGTAAGTTTTTCTCAGTATCGCGAAGCTTTGCAGCTTCTTCATACTTCTGACTACGAACTACTTTATTTTTTTCAATTTTAATCTCTTCAATTTTCTGCTCCACATCAATAATATTTTGTGGAACGTGTATATTGGTAAGGTGAACACGTGATCCAGACTCGTCGAGGGCATCAATTGCCTTATCGGGAAGAAAACGATCTGTAATGTAGCGTGCAGTAAGACTTACACAGGCATTAATTGCCTCATCAGTATAAGTTACACCATGATGTTCCTCATATTTCTCTTTAATTCTATTCAGAATTTCGATTGTTTCTGTGGGAGTTGCCGGTTCAACCATTACCTTTTGGAAACGACGATCAAGGGCGCCATCCTTTTCAATAAATTGACGATACTCATCTAAAGTAGTTGCTCCAATACATTGAATTTCACCACGAGCAAGAGCCGGTTTGAACATATTTGACGCATCTAGAGATCCAGACGCACCACCTGCTCCAACTATTGTGTGAATCTCATCAATAAAAAGAATCACATCCGGGGATTTCTCCAATTCATTCATGACAGCCTTCATACGCTCTTCAAACTGACCGCGATATTTTGTACCCGCAACCAATGAAGCCAAATCAAGCGTTACCACTCTCTTATTAAAAAGTACACGAGACACCTTTCGTTGAATAATTCTTAAGGCTAGTCCCTCTGCAATAGCAGATTTACCCACTCCCGGCTCGCCAATAAGGATAGGATTATTCTTTTTACGGCGTGACAAGATTTGAGAAACACGCTCAATTTCCTTTTCACGGCCAACAATTGGGTCCAATTTGCCATCTTCGGCAGCACGAGTTAAATCACGGCCAAAATTATCTAAAACTGGAGTTTTTGATTTTATATCAGATACCTTTTTCGGCTGACTAAAACTTTCTTCTTCTCTTAAATCATCTTCGCCTGCAGCAGAACTTTGAGGAGCTTCATCACGGAAACCATCTTTATTATTCTCAACCTCAGTTTTAAATATATCATAGTTCACATTATACTGCTGAAGAATCTGAGAAGCAATATTATCTTCATCACGAAGAATGGAAAGCAATAAATGCTCCGTCCCAATAATGTCGCTTTTAAATATTTTTGCTTCGAGATAAGTTATCTTTAAAACTTTTTCTGCCTGCTTAGTAAGTGGAATATTGCCAAGATTAGCAGTAGTACTAGATGTACCCTTCACAGAGTCTTCCACAGATTTGCGTAACCTAGCAGTATCAACACCTGCATTCTTTAATATTTTAATTGCCATCCCATCCCCTTCTCTGATGAGGCCAAGCAATAAATGCTCAGTGCCAATATAATCATGACCCAATCGCAGGGCTTCCTCTCTGCTATATGAAATGACGTCTTTAACGCGTGGTGAAAATTTAGCTTCCATTATATTACCTTTCTATAAGTATTAACGCCCTAATGTATAAAATTATTAGCTTAATAAACCTGACGTACGTAGAACATTTATCAACAATTAAGCCATTCTATAAAAATCGCATTTCTAAACATATCGCATAATAAAGTTGACATGTCTCTGACTAAAATACGATATTTGGTGTTCAATTATAAATACAAATGTCAGACGAAAAAATAATTTTTTCTATGGCCGGGGTAAATAAGATTTATCCTCCACAGAAACAGGTACTTAAGAATATTTATTTGTCATTTTTCTATGGTGCTAAAATTGGTGTCATCGGACTAAATGGCTCGGGGAAGTCGTCCCTTCTAAAAATTATCGCAGGATTAGACAAATCCTACCAAGGAGAAGTTGTTTTTTCTCCGGGCTACACTGTTGGCTATCTAGCTCAAGAGCCTCAATTAGACGCTCAAAAGACCGTCAGGGAGGTTGTTGAAGAAGGCGTTGCCTCAATTACTGCCTTATTGAAGGAGTATGAGGACATAAACGAGAAATTCGGGCTCCCGGAAGTGTATGAAAATGCCGATGAAATGGATAAGCTTCTTGCAAGGCAAGGTGAATTACAAGACCAAATCGATGCAAGTGGAGCATGGGAGCTTGATAGTAAGCTAGATCGAGCAATGGATGCATTACGTTGCCCAGAGCCAGACACAAAAATTGCCACTTTGTCAGGAGGTGAACGCAGACGCGTGGCACTTTGCCGCTTATTACTACAAGAACCCGATGTTTTATTGTTAGATGAGCCTACCAACCACCTCGATGCAGAAAGTATTGATTGGCTGGAACAACACTTAAAACAATATAAAGGGACTGTAATTGCCGTCACCCACGATAGATATTTCCTTGACAATGTTGCTGGATGGATTCTAGAACTAGACCGTGGCGAAGGTATTCCATGGAAAGGAAACTATTCATCATGGCTCGACCAGAAAGCAAAAAGGCTGGCTTCTGAAGAAAAAACTGAAAGCAAACGCCAAAAAACACTGGAAAGAGAGCTTGAGTGGGTCCGAATGGCTCCTAAAGCTCGTCATGCCAAGTCGAAAGCACGTTTGTCTAATTACGAGAAATTAGCTTCTGAAGACACCAAAGAAAGAGAAGATAAACTGGAATTATTTATTCCGCCAGGACCAAGGCTTGGGAATCTTGTTATCGAAGCGCAAAATGTAACCAAAGCTTATGGGGATAAATTATTATTCGAAAACTTAAGCTTTGCACTACCTCCAGCAGGAATTGTGGGTATTATCGGACCAAATGGAGCTGGTAAGACAACACTATTCCGTTTGATAACCGGACAAGAGACTCCTGATGCAGGATCATTTAGAGTAGGGCCAACCGTTGCCTTAGGATATGTAGATCAAATGCATGATGATTTAGATGCAGAGAAATCAGTTTGGGAAAATATTACGGATGGACAAGAAACCATTTTACTTGGGAATCGCCCAGTAAATTCGAGAGCTTATGTTTCTAAATTCAACTTCAATGGTGCAGATCAACAAAAGAAAATTTCTGTCCTTTCAGGTGGAGAAAGAAATAGAGTTCACCTAGCCATAACCCTAAAGAAAAGCTCAAACGTTCTTCTTTTGGATGAGCCAACAAACGATATCGACGTAAATACATTAAGAGCACTTGAAGAGGGATTAGAAAACTTTGGTGGTTGTGCTGTAATTATTTCCCACGACCGCTGGTTTTTAGATAGAGTTTGTACACATATACTCGCTTTTGAAGGCAATTCGCAAGTGTATTATTTCGAAGGCAATTATTCTGAATACGAAGAGAATAGAAAAAAACGAACTGGCGATGTTCAACCACATCGAATTCGATATAAAAAACTTACCGATTAAATAACAAAAACCTACCGTTTCCATTCACGGTAGGTTTTTTTATTGTTTATAATTGCTCCTAATATTCTATTATTCAGCCTTAAAAGCAATCTGATTTAATTTCCCCAAATCATTTTCCATGTCATTTTCTGTTTCAGTCTCATAAACATCTCCTTTATTACTTACAATGAGGGTGCCTTGAGAATATTTTTCATTATGCTGAGTAGCATCTAGTCCTTCTTCTTCATCTTCAGAGCTTACACGGATAGGTTGAATCAAATTAATAAACTTAAAAATAATAAAAGACATCGTAAAACTGAATACAACAACAATCAACAAGGCTTTTAGCTGAGTAAAGAAAAATTCAGGATTACCATATAAAAGTCCGTCAACTCCCTCAGGATTAACAGTTTTAGTAGCAAAAACACCCGTCAAAAGCATGCCCACTATTCCACCAACACCATGGCATGGAAAAACATCTAAGGTATCATCAAGTTTAGTTTTTGATTTCCAATAGACCGCCAAGTTTGAAATTAAGGCAGTAAAGGCCCCTATAAAAATACTTTGAGGAATAGCCACAAAGCCTGCACTTGGGGTGATGGCCACCATACCAATAATGGCACCAAGACAAAAACCTAGAACAGAAGGCTTTTTACCACGAAGTACGTCGAAAAACATCCAAGATAAACCTGCTGCTCCTGCCGCAACATTCGTAGTAGCAAATGCAGAAACGGCAAGACTATTAGCACCAAAGGCAGAGCCTCCGTTAAATCCGAACCAACCAAACCATAATAAACCGGTCCCAATTAAAACATAAGGAATATTGGCAGGTGGGATTTCACGACGCTCTACGTGCACTCTTCTACGCTTTAACACTAATGCGCCTGCAAGTGCCGCCATTCCGGCAGAGATATGAACAACTGTCCCGCCTGCAAAATCAAAAGAACCCATTTTAAATAGAAACCCATCCGGATGCCAAGTCCAATGTGCAAGTGGCGTATAAACAAGCAAACTAAAAAGACAAATAAATAGGATATAAGATGTAAATCGAATTCGCTCAGCAACTGCACCAACCACCAAACCAGGAGTAATAATGGCAAACATTAATTGAAAAAAAGCAAATAATGTAAGAGGAATTGTGGGCGCTAAACTCCAAGGAGCACCTGAATTTACCCCTTTAAAAAAGAAGAAATCTAGAGGATTGCCAATTAAACCACCTAATGAGCTACCAAATGCAAGACTAAATCCTACAGTAACCCATAAAACACTTACAACCCCTGCGGCTACCACGCTTTTTATCATGGTGGAAATGACATTCTTTCGATGTACCATTCCACCATAAAACAGAGCCAAACCGGGTGTCATTAAAAAGACAAGAGCTGTGGCAATTAGCATCCATGCAATATCTGCAGCATTATATTGAGATGTATCCTCAAAATTCGGAACAGATTTAATAAAAACAGAAGAAATTGCAATGCAACACAAGATAAAAAAGGGAGCAATTTGCTTAATATCGAATTTTGTAGCCATTTTTCTAAAATATTTTAAATTATTTTAATGATTAATCAAAAATATGATAAATAAATTCGAATATTATTATTAAAAGTTCAATATTTTAAAATTTAATCGAATTTTTATGAAAATAGACTAATACAATGGTAATTTTATGTATTATTTATTAAATTTTTAATATTTTATAATATTATTTGGCAAATTAATATTAAATAACAATAGATATTGTGAAAAAATAGAGAATAAAAGGCTCAAAAAGGGTAAATAATATTAAAATATCATTTTAAAATGAGAAATATTTGAATTTTTAAGAATTTTATGAAAAATTAGATAGAAAATAGACCGGGAATTTGATTTTAAGCAGATTTATATTTACTGCCCTGAACAATACCCTTTTGTTCTAATTTTTTATCAATATAAGTCTGAATTTCTGATTTTTTCATTCCCCAATTAGGAGCAATTAATAAATCATAATCTGCGAGACCGAATAGGCGCTGTAAAACAATGTCCGGTCGTAAAAGAGGAATAAATTCAGCTATAAAATCAGTGTATTCATCAATTGTAAAGACTTTAAATGGATCGCGACTATATTTTGACCCCATAATCGATCCTTTTACAATATGAAGATGGTGTAGTTTAACAAATTTGATTTGTGGAAATCTATTAATCTCATCCGCATAGCGAAGCATCATTTCGTGAGTTTCCCAAGGGAATCCAAAAATAGTATGAACACAAATATCAATTTTAGTGTTTTGAGCGAGCTGGACCGCATTAATAAATTCTTGATGACTACAGCCCCGGTTTATTTGCAGCAGAGTTTCATCATAAATCGACTCCATTCCCATTTCCAAATCAACATCAAAACGATCGGCATAACTTTCAAGTAAAGCCAGTTTTTCAAAATCAATACAATCTGGTCGCGTACCAACCGATAAACCAAGAATGTTTTCTGTATTTACACTTAACGCTTCATCATAAAGCATTTTTAAATAATGCGTTGGCGCATAGGTATTTGTATTGGGTTGAAAATAAACAATAAATTTTTCGGCTCTATAATTTTTAATAGCCCTTTCCATCCCCTGCTCAATTTGATCACGAATAGCTGGCAATTTTCTGGAAAGTTCAGGAGTAAAAGAATCTACATTACAATAGGTACATCCGCCATAGCCTTTACTCCCATCCCGGTTAGGGCAAGTAAATCCGCCATCAGCAATAATCTTATAAACACGCTGGCCATTGTACTTATTTTTAAGATAAGCACCATAATGATTATAATTTTTAATTCCGTAATCTAAAGGTGTTCCCAAAGTTATATTTTTGCAAAGATACAAAAAATCAATCTTACCCTTAAATTAAGACTATGCTCAGGATTTACTATAAAAAAGATAAGCGTCTTGCAAAAGAAAGTGATATTTCTTTATTGCAGTTAATCCCACAAAACGACCTTGTTTGGGTAGATCTTCAAAACTCAACAGTTGAAGAAAAGATTACTATAGAGAATTACTTTGATATCAAATATTCATCCGTAGAGGAATCAACAGAGATTGAAAGTTCATCCCGTTTCTATGAACTTGATGATGAATTGATTATCAATTCGAATTTTCTATCGCTAAAAGAGCAGGAATTCGATTATTGCCCAGTTTCAATCATATTAGAAAAAGGCATCCTTTTTACCTATCGGGATGATAATTTGAAAACCTTTAGAGAATCCGTAAAAAAAATTAAATCAAACCCTGGGGCATTTACAAATGGCTATCACATCCTATTAAACATCCTCGAAACAGGAATTGAACAGGATGCCGATATCATTGAGGGACTAGCAAAAGATATTGCCGATCTCAATAAAAAACTCACCTTAAATAGGAAGCGATCAGATGAGGAAATACTCCTTAAAATTGCATCGTTTCAAAACTATAATATTTTAATGCGTGAAAACATCATCGACAAGCAAAGATTAGTATCCTCCTTAATGAAAAGCAATCTTTTTCCAGAAGAATACATGAACGTTTTGCGAATAATGATAAAAGATATCGGATCACTTATTGAGCACAATAAGTTTGCGTTTGAGCGCTTAGAATACCTCCAAGACACCTTTATGGGTTTGGTAAATATTGAACAGAATAGAATCATTAAAATTTTTACCGTTGCCACTGTTGCCTTTATGCCACCTACCCTCATTGCGAGCATTTATGGCATGAACTTCAGTTTTATACCTGAACTCAACTGGGATTATGGATATTTATTTGCCATCGGACTTATGATTCTATCATCGGTATTAACCTTAATTTATTTCAAAAAGAAAAATTGGCTGTAAATTCGGAAACATTCAAAACGTTTATTTGTTGTTTATTGACAGGCATTTTATAAAATGCTTTCACCTAAACAAATGGATGTGAAGATGAAAACAATTTCAAAAATCAAGTCAAAAGAAAACAAACAAGGGAGTTCTAAGTCTAACCTTGAATTGAAATCTGAAATTATGGAGCTAAAGCAAAGAGGGATTTCAAACAGCGGTGGCCAGATGTCTTATCAAACTGATAACAAGCAAGCTACGGTCAACAAAGGCAATATCAACTCCATGGTTCAAGGAAAAAAAAAGGCTCCGAAAATGCCAAGTAAACACAAACCTAAAAAAGGTTAAAAAATAGGGGCAAAAAATGCAATTGCAAATTTGCCCCTATTTTGTTTCTTATCTGTCTTTTATCATTCGGCACAGCAATTATTCTTACCTTTGCAGAATAATTAGGACTAACCAATGACCGAAGTTTATAAACCCAAACACAAGATACGTTTTGTAACTGCAGCTGCTTTATTCGACGGGCACGATGCTACTATCAACATCATGCGCCGTATTTTGCAATCCTCAGGAGCCGAAGTAATACACCTAGGCCACAACCGTTCCGTTTTAGAGGTTGTTAATTGTGCCATTCAGGAAGATGTGCAAGGCATTGCCATGACTTCCTATCAAGGTGGCCATAATGAATATTTCAAATACATGTATGATCTGCTTCAAGAAATGGGAGCTGGGCATATTAAAATATTTGCAGGTGGTGGCGGGGTAATTCTTCCCGAAGAGATAAGAGAATTAAAAGAATATGGCATCTCACAAATCTACTCTCCAGACGACGGACGTAAAATGGGTCTGCAGGGAATGATTAATGACATGCTTCAACAATGTGATTTCCTCACAAGAACTAGCCTCAATAATGAACTAAAGGGAATCGAAAAACAGGACAAAAAAGCCATTTCTGCGGCAATAACCTTGGCCGAAAACCATCCTGAGCAGACTGAGCAATTCCTAAAAGAACTCAAAAAAATCAATGCAGGTAAAGTAATTCCAGTTATTGGAATCACTGGAACAGGTGGCGCAGGAAAATCATCCTTAATCGATGAATTAGTCCGCCGCTTTTTAGTCGAAACCGATAAAAACATCGCCATTATTTCCGTAGATCCATCCAAAAGAAAAACTGGAGGCGCTTTATTAGGAGACAGAATTAGAATGAACTCTATTAATAATACTAGAGTTTACATGCGCTCGCTTGCAACTAGACAAGCTAATCTGGCACTTTCGAAATATGTTCAAGAATCTATCGATATCTGTAAAGCCGCTGGATATGACTTAATTATCGTCGAGACATCCGGTATTGGTCAATCAGATACAGAAATTACAGAACACTCAGATGTTTCATTATACGTTATGACTCCCGAGTTTGGAGCTGCCACACAATTGGAGAAAATCGATATGCTCGATTTTGCGGACTTGGTTGCTATCAATAAATTCGATAAACGTGGTGCATTAGATGCAATTAGGGATGTAAGGAAACAGTTCAAGCGTAATCATCAGCTTTTTGATACTGCAGATGAGGAATTACCTGTTATAGGTACTATGGCTTCTCAGTTCAATGATCCGGGAATGAATAAGCTGTTTGCAGAATTGATGCAAGCCATTTTAAGAAAAACCGGATTTGATTTCAAAGCTAAAATGGAGCTAAGCTCACAGCAATCTGAGAAAAATTACATCATCCCTCCAGATCGCACGCGTTACCTTGCCGAAATTGTTGAAGCTAATGCAGATTATACTACTTGGGTAAATAATCAATCTAAAATTGCACAACAACTTTTCCAAATTCATGGCGCACTAGGTCTTGCAGAAGAGTTTAAGCAAGCAGAAACTATAAAATCGCTCAAAGAAATATACATTCAGCTAGAACAAAGTTTAGATCGTGAATGTAAGCGACTCTTAGAAGATTGGCCCGAGACCATAAAAAAATATAAAGCAGACAATTTCATCTACAAAGTACGCGACAAGGAAATAAAGCAATCCCTTTACACCGAATCCCTGTCAAAACTACGTATTCCGAAGATCTCATTACCTCGCTATGAAGCTTGGGGTGATATTCTAAAATGGATACTAACTGAAAATGTACCCGGTGAATTTCCATTTGCCGCAGGTGTTTTCCCACTAAAACGAGAGGGTGAAGATCCAACACGAATGTTTGCAGGTGAAGGCGGACCAGAAAGAACGAACAAACGCTTCCACTATGTGTCATTGGGACAACCGGCACACCGCTTATCAACAGCATTTGACTCGGTAACACTTTACGGTGAAGATCCAGATATCCGTCCTGATATTTATGGCAAAATCGGAAACTCAGGTGTCAGCATTGCTACGCTTGATGATGCGAAGAAATTATATAGCGGATTTGATTTATGCCATCCATCTACGTCGGTTTCTATGACAATAAATGGGCCCGCACCTATGCTTCTTGGCTTTTTTATGAATGCGGCCATCGATCAGCAATGTGAGAAATACATCATTGAAAATGGATTAGAAGCTGAAATAAAAGTAAAAATCGATCAAATTTTTAAATCGCGCGGAATCCCAAATCCTTCCTATCAGGGCAAACTTCCAGAAGGGAATAATGGTTTAGGCTTAATGCTTTTAGGGCTCACAGGAGACCAAGTTCTTCCGGATAATGTGTACCAAAAAATTAAAGCTTACGCCATTGCTAATGTAAGAGGTACCGTTCAAGCGGATATTCTTAAAGAAGATCAAGCGCAGAACACCTGCATTTTCTCAACTGAATTCGCTTTAAGAATGATGGGCGATATCCAGAAATATTTCATTGATAATCAAGTTAGAAATTTCTACTCAGTTTCAATTTCAGGCTATCACATCGCAGAAGCAGGCGCAAACCCAATTTCTCAGCTAGCATTTACCCTAAGCAATGGTTTTACCTTTGTTGAATACTATCTGAGCAGAGGAATGCATATTGATGAATTCGCACCTAATTTATCCTTCTTCTTCTCCAATGGCATCGATCCAGAATATTCAGTAATTGGTCGCGTAGCAAGAAGAATCTGGGCTAAAGCAATAAAACATAAATACAATGGAAATGATCGCTCTCAGAAATTAAAATACCATATTCAGACTTCTGGGAGATCATTACATGCTCAAGAAATCGATTTTAACGATATCAGAACCACCCTGCAAGCATTATATGCCATTTACGATAATTGTAATTCTCTTCATACAAATGCCTATGATGAGGCCATAACAACGCCTACAGAAGAATCTGTTCGTAGAGCAATGGCTATACAGCTAATTATCAATAGAGAACTAGGATTAGCGAAGAATGAAAATCCACTTCAGGGTGCATTTATCATTGAAGAGCTTACTGATTTGGTAGAAGCTGCGGTTCTTGAAGAGTTTAAACGCATTAATGATCGCGGCGGAGTGCTTGGCGCGATGGAAACCATGTACCAAAGGAGTCGCATTCAAGAGGAATCGCTTTATTATGAGACACTTAAACACGATGGAACATTCCCAATTATTGGGGTGAATACATTCCTCAATAAGAATGGTTCCCCAACAATTATCCCTTCGGAAGTCATAAGAGCCACAGAAGAAGAGAAAAAATTCCAAATCTCGGCATTAGAGGCATTTAAAAACAGAAATAGTGAATATTCCGCTACCTTATTAAAAAGCCTTCAGCAAAAAGCTGTCGCAGGAGAGAATATTTTTGAGAGCTTGATGGAAGTTTGTAAGGTATGTTCCTTGGGACAAATATCAAATGCTTTATATGAAGTTGGAGGTCAATACAGGAGGAATATGTAATGCAATTTTCAAATTCAGAGCTAGATATTACCACACTCCCAAAAGCTGAAGAGGCCAATTTAATTCCGATAGATGAACGATATTATACAGTCGTAAGTTATTATAAAGTATTTTATTGGTTCATAATTTTCATTACTACCTTAATTGTGGCCATTCTAAATGAAGAATTCCATAGCTGGACTATGGTTGGAATAACACTAGCCGTATATTCCATCCTTTGTTTCTTAAACTTCAGATTAAGCTATCTTAATTTTAAAAATAAGGCCTATGCCATCAGAGAACATGATATTCTCTATCAAACAGGCTGGTTAAATAAAAGTCTTCATGTTTGCCCTTTTAACCGTATCCAACACTGTTCTGTTGATGCTGGTGTATTTGAAAGAGATTTAGGCATCAGTAAACTGAAGATATACTCTGCCGGAGGTAATGATTCTGACATTATTATTCCAGGACTAACTCAAGAACAAGCAAATGATATGCGGGATCTGATTATTTTGAAAAATCAGCAGGAATGAGTAATGTGCTTCAGACTGAGTTTAGGCGTCAACCAATTAGCGCTTTCGGACATATTATTTTTAAAACAATAGTCCAGCTAGCTAAAAACTTTTGGCCCTTTTTCCTTTTTATAATCATTAAAGCAGATAGAGAAAAAGATCCGGGCGAGGACTTCATCTACCTAATTTTACCAGCATTTGTGTTATTTAAATCATTATTGGATTATTTCTTCTTTAGATTTAAAATCACTGAAGATGAAGTACAAGTAAAAAGTGGGATTTTCTCTCGTAAGCAAATAACATTGCCATTACAAAAAATTCAAACTGTACATATAAACCAAAATTGGGTACAAAAAATCTTTAACCTATCCGAATTATCATTTGACAGTCCCGGCTCGAATAAAGAAGAAATTAAAATTCAATTCCCTAAATCAGAAGCCGAAGCCTTAATGGAGTTCATCCTCCAAAAAAAGAAGAGCGAAGAAGACGTTGAAAATAATGATGAAATTATTTCAGAACTAAACTTCAAAGATCTGTTAAAATTAGGCTTTACAGCAAATCACTTTGAAACGCTATTAATTCTTATCGGACTAACATTTTCATTCTTGAATAACATCAAAGGTATGATGGAAGATTATGAAAGTTTAATGGAAGACTCCACGAATAAACTATTGGAAAGCGATGTTTTTTTAATTACGGCAGGAATTTTTGCCGTTTTAGCTATTTCAATTTTAGTTTCCTTAATAAGAACAATCATCGCATTTCTAAACTTTCAAATTGCTAAAAACACCCAAGGATTTACAATTAATAAAGGCCTAATTAACAATTCACAAAAAGTTTTGCCTTTCAAAAAGATCCAATTTGTATCATGGAAAACAAATTGGTTAAGAAAGAAAATCTCCATGTACCTTTTTGA
>NZ_JBIIPN010000041.1:0-20219 GCF_044342615.1 Daejeonella sp.
TGCTGCTTTCCAAGCATTACTTGGTGTAAGCGTTTGACTCGCAAGCTTGAATGAACAAGCATCATTTGGATCAGTACCATCTAAGGCCTCTTGACCATCAGTTACTCCGTCTCCATCAGTATCTTTATTCGATGGATCGGTTTTAATACCCTTTGGATTAGCGGGAGTAGAAGGATCATCAATTCCTGTCTTCTCTTCCTCATTAGTCAATCCGTCACCATCACAGTCTGCTGCTTTCCAAGCATTACTTGGTGTAAGCGTTTGACTCGCAAGCTTGAATGAACAAGCATCATTTGGATCAGTACCATCTAAGGCCTCTTGACCATCCGTAACACCATCACCATCCGTATCCTTGTTCAATGGATCGGTGATTTTTCCATTTGGATTGGCTGGAGTTATAGGATCATCGACACCTGTTAACTCTTCGTTATTGGTTAAACCATCAATATCACAATCTAATGACTTCCAAGTAGTACTTACTTTGGTCAAATCTTGGCTTGAAGATTTGTAATCACATGGATCATTAGGATTAGTTAAATCAATTGCTTCTTGTATATCACTCACCCCATCCCCATCGCTATCAATAGGAGTTGAGGGTGGCGTAGTTAAAGCTGTAACAGTAATAGTTACCGTTGCCGAAGCGCAAATAATCCCTTGGCATACTTCATAAATAACTGTAACAGAAGTACCCTCTTCGCCAGTGGCAGGCGTATAAGTCATTTCGCCAGTAAGTGCATTAAAACTTACCGTACCTGAAGCTGTTCCACCAGTTTGAGTGATTGTATTTCCATCATTTGGCAGATAATCATCATTTGCTAAGATATTTAACACAAGAGGGGTACCTAATGTTGCATTTGCGCTATCATTTGTAGCTGTTGGTACGTTAGGATTTGGATCTGTATTATCTGGATTTCCATCACCGTCCGTATCCGGATTTAAAGGGTCCGTTCCACCTGTAATTTCAGTGCCATTACTTAAACCATCTCCATCACAATCTGCATTGTTCCATGTCGTGCCTTTCGATAGAGTGACATTTGTTAATACAAAATCGCATGGATCATTTGGATCAGTTAAATCAATAGCTTCTTGAGCATCTGTTACACCATCTCCATCGGTGTCTAAAGTAGTATTTATTACTACAACTAAAGATCGAACTGTAGAAATACAAGTAGCAGTTTTAGCAACAACTGAAATTGTTCCTCCCAAACTTCCAACTGTAGTAGTTATATCGGTAGTCGTCGAGATTCCCGTCCAGCCATTTGGTAAAGTCCAAGTATAAGTAATTGCATCAGGTACCGCTGTTATTGAATAAGTTTCTGTTGCATTGGCTAATACGCTCGCGCTACCCGTGATTGCTCCAGGTTGTGCTGGGGTTACATTCACTGTTACATTCAATGCTGTTCTTGCCGATTCAACCCCACTGACTGTTTGTGACACATAATACGTAGTCACTCCTGCGGTGGCTGTTGATGGAGTCGGTGCAGTAACACTTGATGTTCCGCCTGTTGCAACCGTGTACCAATTTAAGGTAGAACCACTAACACCTGTCGCTGTTAAAGCGACCGCTGTTTGACCTTGGCAATATGTTACTGCCGTAATTGTTGGTGCATTTGGCGCAAGTACTACAGCCAATGTTTGTGCGGGACTCACGCAACCTGCTGAACTAATTGCAACCACACTTACATTATAATTACCAATCGTTGTAGCTGTTGTTGTTGTAATGCTATTAGTTGTTGAGTTTCCACTCCAGCCATTCGGTAATGTCCAAGTGTACCTACTTGCGTTCGTTACTGCGGCTATCGAGTAGGTTTCTGTTGCATTGGCTGATACCGTTGTATTTCCACTGATTGCTCCAGGTTGTGCTGGAGTAACTGGTTGTGCATTGACTGTTACACTTGCAGTTGGTCCCACACAGCCATTCGCATTCTTGGCATAAACCGTGTAGGTTCCTGAGCTGACTCCCGTAAACACTCCTGTCGTATTTGTGTAGGTAAATCCATCTAAGCTATATGTCATTCCACTTTCTTTTGGTGAACTTACCGTGATGCTTCCTGTTGATAATATACATGTTGGTTGTGTCACACTTGCTACCACTTGAGCAGGCAATGGATTTACCGTAATGGTCAATTGTGAACTTATCGCATCGCAGCCATTCGCATCCACAACTTTTACATCAAAGACTCCTGAACTGCTTGTTGTAAATGTGCTCCCTGTTTGAGTGCTCATCTCAATACCACCTGTTCTCCATATGTAGCTAAATGGTGACTTGCCGGTTGCATTTGCACTTAGGGTGATTGTTGTGCCTTGACAAATACTTATCGAAGGTGGTACTGACAACGTAACTGTGGGTAATGGATTAACTGTTACTGATATTGGACATGATGTTGAAGAAACTGCTTGATCGGTAATAACTACTCGGTAATCGCCGCTTGATGAAGCATCATAAGACACGCCTATTCCATTGCTTGATACATTCGACCAGCCACTACCTGTGTTTATTTGCCACTGATAAGTTGGAGCGGTATAACCAGTAGGGTCAGCTTTGATAGTCACCACATTCCCTGCACAAACCATTGGTGAAATAGAGGTCGATACATTTGCTGGTGGAAGTATTTTTGTTATCGCTGATTCAGTGACACAAACACCATTATCTACTTTAACCGTATATGAACCTGCTGCTGTAGCATCATAGCTAGCTGTTGTTGCTTGGGCTCCTGTTAAAGGTACTCCATCCTTGTACCATTGGTAAGTTGCACCTGTAGCATTTGTACTAACTTGCAATTTAATTGGCGTTCCATTACATGAATTACCCATAGCCAAGACAGAACCTTGGGCGATTACAGCCGTTGGTGGAGTAATTACTGTTACTACTTCTGGAGAACTTAATACACTTTCACAGCCAAGTGCATTTTTCACTTTAACCGTGTAAGATCCTGATAGATAAGTTTGTAATGTTTGAGAAGTTGAACCTACAAGTAGCGCCCCATTTTTGTACCATTGGTAAGATGTTGCTGCACTTGAGCTTAAGG
Source organism: Daejeonella sp. (assembly GCF_044342615.1). Lineage (GTDB taxonomy): Bacteria > Bacteroidota > Bacteroidia > Sphingobacteriales > Sphingobacteriaceae > Daejeonella. The sequence goes on from NZ_JBIIPN010000041.1 coordinate 3,030, forward strand.
TAATTGCTGTCCCTGAACATACATTTGAGCCAGTACTTGTAATCGTAGGTGTTGGGAAAGGTATGCTATTCGAACACTTAACAGATGGATCTGTTCCATTTGAAGATTCAAGTCCATTGCTTTCTCCATCTCCATCACAATCTGCATTATTCCAGACGATCCCTTTAGATAAGGTAACATGGCTTGCGTCAAATTCACATGGGTTGTTAAGATTGGTACCATCTAAAATTTCTTGTGAATCTGGCACACCATCTCCATCAGTATCCAAGGTCATGTTAATAGTAACAACTAAGCTCTGTGCAGGGCTCACGCAACCTAAAGAACTTACGGCTACCACACTGATCGTGCCAGCAGATAAGCCCGCTGTTGCTGTGATGCTATTAGTTGTTGAGCTTCCACTCCAGCCATTTGGTAAAGTCCAAGTATAAGTACTTGCATCAGGTACCGCTATTATTGAATACACTTGATTAGATAAAGGAAGAATACTATTCGATCCAGATATAATTCCAGGTTGCGCTGGGGTTACGTTCACTGTTACATTCAAGGCTGTTCTTGACGACTCAACCCCATTTACTGTTTGTGATACGTAATATGTTGTCACTCCTGCTGTAGCTGTTGATGGTGTCGGTGCGGTAGCACTTGATGTTCCACCCGTAGCAACGGTGTACCAATTTAAGGTAGAACCACTAACTCCTGTCGCTGTTAATGCAACCGCTGTTTGACCTTGGCAATAAGTTACACCTGCTGCTGTTGGTGCAATTGGCGCAATGGCTACTGCCAATGTCTGTGCGGGGCTCACGCAACCCGCTGAACTACTTGCTACCACGCTGATCGTACCAGCCGATGAACCAATCGTTGCTGTGATGCTATTTGTTGTTGAAGTTCCGCTCCAACCATTTGGTAAAGTCCATGTATAAGTACTTGCATCAGGCACCGCTGTTATTGAATAAGTTTCTGTTGCATTCGCCAATACACTTGCTTTACCCGTGATGGCTCCAGGTTGTGCTGGAATTGCATTCACTGTTACATTCAATGCTGTTCTTGACGACTCAACTCCATTCACTGTTTGTGACACATAATACGTTGTCACTCCAGCTGTAGTTGTTGATGGTGTCGGTGCAGTAGCACTTGATGTTCCGCCTGTTGCAACCGTGTACCATTTCAAAGTAGAACCTGAAATTCCTGTCGCTGTTAAAGTAAGCGCTGTTTGCCCTTGGCAATACGCTACACCTGCTGCTGTTGGTGCGTTTACAATATTAGCACATGCAGATTTAACAGAATTATCTGTTGCATTTGTATAAGTTGATGTATAATTGATTGTTCCAACAGTAGAACCTTCATACGCATTTAATAAGCCATTTTTATTCGTATCTGTTCCTGATGGATAAACAACAGTACTAGAAGCGATAGTAGAACTACCTGCTTCAATGGCATCTGCACAGCCGTCTCCGTCTGAATCTAAATCCAAACTATTCGGAATACTATCATTATCTGTATCTGCACAAGGAGCTGTTGGAATAGTAAAGATATACGATGCAGAACGACCAGAATAATTAGCACTACCAATATACGTATTATCCTTAGTTGCATTAGAATAAGCGAAAGCATCCAATTTGTCGGTTTGAGTCGCCCAATTGCTACCTGCCAAAACAAAGTTAGCTGTACTGGTAGCATTATCGTCAATAATAAAGGTATTTATCCCATTTGTAATTAACATGGCGTCAGCCACTACATTGGTTCCACCAGAAGGAGTAATTGTAATAGTGATTTTGCCGTTAGCATCAGGTTGTACACCGGTTGCATTCAATAACTTCCAACCATTCACTCCTTCGAAAGTAAATGAGTTAGGAGCAACCGCTGCGGCAGCTTGATTAAGTGTAATAGACTGAGTTGTACTTCCTTTAACGCTAATAGGTACCGCAGTAGACCAACTGGTTGTAGCTCTGTTATAAGTATACGCTTTATAAGGAGCGGGCAAACACTCCGTCGTATCTAAAACACCATCATTGTCATCATCCAAATCAAATAAATTTGGAATGCCATCACCATCTGTGTCTAAACAAGCATTTATGGTGTTAATTAATGCATAATTAGTATAGGTTGAGGTATAGTTAATTGTACCTGAAGAAGTACCTTCATAATCTTCTAGCAAACCATTTGCGTTGGTATCTGTTCCAATAGGATAAGCTGTAGTACTTGTAGCCGTATACGAGCTATTTGCTTCAATTGCGTCTGCGCAACCATCTCCGTCAGAATCTAAATCTAATGTATTGATTATCCCGTCTGAATCCGTATCAGTACTACATGATGAAAGGGTAATTGCTGAGAAACCGATATCATCCACTTCCGCCCCGTCAGATCCAGCTATAAATTCAATTTGTAAAGCAGCAGAAGCAATAATCGCATTTGGAAGCATGATTTCTAAATTAGAAAGTGCTGACTTAGTAGATTCCGTAGAAACTATCTCAAGCTTGGTTAAATTTGAAGTAGCTCCATTAGCAACCGTAATTGTAGGCGCAAAACCATGGACAGTACCTGTATTGATTGTGGCATATGTTACACCATCCAATTTAAGATTTAAAATACCCGTCGAAATACTTCCTATCTCTGCAGTATTGTACCAATAAATATTTGAAAACCTAACTTTCAAATTAGCAGGCAGATTTGTAAAGCTTTTGGTAATCGTTGAAATAGTACTTTGGTCCCGACGAAATTCTAATCCAGAAGCGCTTAAATTAATTTTACCTACACTGGATGTCCAAGCACCAGAACTAGCAGAAGTTCCACCAACTGTCCATCCGGATAAGGTATTGGTATTTCCTCCCGTTGTTGGGAAAACTTGATTCAATACAACACCGCACTCGTTCACATCCAAAACACCATCGTTATCATCATCAATATCTACTATATCTGGATTTCCGTCCCCATCGGTATCTAGAGTTGTCCCCGCACTAATAGCTAAGGTTCGGTTAGGACTTGTGCAACCTTGAGCACTAACTGCTACGACGGCGATATGTCCTGATGAATTTCCAACAATTGCGGAAATACTATTGGTGGTAGATGTTCCAGTCCATCCATTAGGCAAAGTCCAAATATAAGATGTTGCATTAGGTACAGTAGCTATTGTATATGTTTGGGTCGTTCCAATTACAACGTTAACCGGACCAGAAATTACTCCAGGTTGTGCTGGATTTGCATAAACAGTTACTGTTAAGGCGGCTCTTCGCGACTGCACTCCGGCTACTGTTTGTGATACATAATAAGTTTTTGTACCTAGTGTTGCACTGGAAGGTGTAGGAGCGGTGGTGCTTGACGTACCCCCTGTAACAACGGTGTACCAATTTAAGGTAGATCCTGCGTCACCAGTAGCTGTTAAAGCAGAAGTTGTTTGACGTTGACACAAAGAAAGGTTACTTATAGTTGGTAAAGCTAAACAAACGGAATAAGCTCCATTCAATGCATCTGCATACGTAGAAGTATAGTTAATCGTTCCTGCGGTTGTGCCTTCATACACGTCTAATAAACCGTTTGTATTGGTATCAGCTCCTTGCGGATAAACGGTGGTGCTGGTAGCTGTTGTAGAACCACTTGCTTCAATAGCATCTGCGCAACCATCGCCGTCAGAATCTAAATCCAATGAATTTATTTTACCGTCATTATCTGTATCAATAAAACAAGATGAAAGGTTAATTGCTGAGAAACCGATATCATCCACATCAGAGATATGAGAAGCCGCAAGAAATTCGAATTGCAAGTCGCCAGAAGCAATAGCTGCATTTGAAAAAGTGATTTCTAAATTCGTTAGTGCTGATTTAGTCTTGGCCGTAGCAACATATGGTAAAGTAGCAAGATTTGAAACCGCTCCATTTGAGACAGTTATTGGAGGGGCGAAACCTTGATCAGTACCTGTATTAATTGTGGCATAAGTTACTCCGCCAAATTTAATATTCAAAATTGCTGTAGTAGTCGAACCGCTACTAAGGGTGTTCAACCAAAATATGTTGGACAATCTAATTTTTAGATTTGCAGGAACGTTTGTAAACGTTTTAGTAACCGTTGTAATTGTACTTTGATCACGTAAAAATTGTAAACCAGCAGAACTAAAATTAACTTTACCTACACCAGATGTCCAATCACCCGAAGTATTAGTGGTTCCATCTATTACCCAACCCCCAGTCAAGGAATTTTGATGACTCCCCGAAGTAGGAAAAACTTGATTGAATACAACACCACATTCTTCTTGTGTATCTAACACACCGTCATTGTCGTCGTCAATGTCAAGAGAATTAATAATTCCATCGCCATCTAAGTCGTCATTTGGTCCAGTCCCTCCAATGGTCTGCCCGCTCACAAAAAGTGAACAGGACACAAGCACCATAATAAAGAAGGATTTAAGCAAATTGATTTTAAGAGGTAATAAAGAAAATTTAGTCGTTGAAACAACTAAAAGCCTAGCAAAAGCCAAGTTGATTTGGTTTGTTTTTGATTGCATTTTCAATAGGTAGTAGAAAAATTTCAATAGTTATAGTAAATAAATGTATTAGATATACATTTTTGGGGCACTCGTTTTAATTAGGTCATTAACATGTGTATTGTTTTATTTCTTTAGAGCTTGCGCTCTTCTCAATTATTTATGTATTATATTTAATAAGCTTAAAAAGCACTTTAAATCTTAAGTATCGTTATTGGAAATAAAAAGCTTTTAAAGCCTGCCGTTTATTCCATTACAGTCATTTTAATATTTCAATTAATGATAAGAAAATATCAAATTAGGGTGCAAAGCTGTGAAGAATCCCAGCAAATTATTAGAAAGAGGACTACAAATCACTCCAGTTTTACGTTTGTGAACTCATTTAAATTTTTTAAATGAAAAAAATGTACTCTTTTTGAGAAATGGAACTCTGCCATTTTATGTATGGATGAATTCATTAAAAAATAACCAATATGATATTGTATTTATCAATTACTGCATTAATATTAAGTGTATTAATTGCCTATAACAACCATAAAAACAACAAAAACAGCTTTTGGCTCACCAGCTATCTTTTTGTTTTATGTATCTATAGCCTATTGCATTATTTCTTGTTTGAGGGTCATTCTGTATTCTCAATTGCTGTTTTATTCAAACATTTTTCTCCACTTTTTTATATTCCAGGTGCACTACTGTTTTTATATGTTAAAGGAACCCTAAAAAAAGAATGGAACTTCTCTAAACACGATCTTTGGCATTTTATACCTGCAATCATCGGATTTATAAATATTGCGCCATACTATTTTATCCCATTTGAAGAGAAATATAGAATCGCTGAAAAAATATTCGCCTACTCAAACTTTTCGGATGTAAGGAGTACTGCCTTAATTTACCCCTTTTACATTAGCGCTTTCATTAGATCAGTACTATTCAGTGCATATGTATTAGCTTGTATATCTCTATTATATAATTGCTGGAAAAAACATGCGGGCAAAAAGAATGAGGAAAATAGAACCACTCAGTTTAATTGGCTTTTATTTTTAGTTTCAAATGCAGTACTCTTAGCCATTTGCTTCAACTTCTTAACCATTGATGTTTATACAAATGAAATAGTAAATAAAGTATATGTTAATAATTATTTATTTACTGTTATTGCGGGACTAACATTTTCACTTATACCAGCAGTTATCATATTCTTCCCAAAAGTGCTTTATGGTATTACTAAATATGAATGCAAATCCGGAAATAATGAAAAAACAAAAAATACTTTAAGCGATAAAAGTCTATACCTCTTGGGTGCTAGAATTGTAGAGTATTTCGAAAATGATAAACCTTATTTAAATAAATCTTTTAGCTTAGATGATTTAGCAAACCACTTAGATGTCCCCAAACATCAACTCTATGCTTGCCTTAAAACCTGCCTTAACAAAAAATTTACGCAACTAAGAACAAGTTATAGAATAGAATATGCTAAAAAACTACTTTTAGAAAGCGATCTCGATTCAAAAACATTACAAGGAGTATGGATGGAATCTGGTTTTTCTTCTAAGACAAATTTTTTTACGACATTTAAAGAAGAAACTGGTCTTACACCCACAGAATATATATTGTTAGAAAATAACATTCAATAAAAAATGGTCTACTATTTTTCATTATTTACACTCGCACTTTGCACCGTTCTTTTTACTTATAATTCAAAGGTTAATCGTAATATCTTATACCTATTAGGCTTTTTAATCCCATTAGCCATTTATGGCATTTTGCATCATCTCGTTTTCTTTAATGATTCGGCTTATAAACTTGCGCTAATTAACGTGCAATTAATGCCAATTTACTATTTAATAGGGCCTATGCTCTATTTTTATATAAGAAATACTATCAACGACAATTATCTCTTAACTAAAAAAGATCTTATTCATTTCATCCCATTTACTATGGGATTAATATCAGTCTTACCTTATATATTTCAAAATTTTGAGTATAAATTAGATGTCGCACAAAACTATATCTCTAATCCCGGTAGCATAAAAACATTTTATGTGTATTCGCTATACCCCAACCATATAAATGTTATAGCACGTCCCCTTCTATTATTTGGCTACAGTATAACTTGCATGATATTGATTTGGCGATATTCTAATCTCAAAAGCAAACAGTCGCCAATTGCTCAAAAGCAACTAATAACGAAATGGCTAATCTCCTTATCCATAATTTCATTTTTAGTTGCAGTTCTTTATCTATCCATGACTTATATATTCTTCAAAACAGAGAATTTTAAAAAAGACGTCTTTAACCAATTAACCATAAGCTCTTATACAGGAATAGCTTATGCTATTATTCCTATAATGATGCTAATCTTCCCAGGAATTTTATACGGTATTCCTCTAGCTGCTTCTCAAAATGAAAATGAAGAAAATCAAATTTTAGAAATTAAAAACCCTACACCAGAAGACTTAAAAAGCGATGATTTAACCACATCTCAGCTAATAGACCCTCTTACAAATACAGCTAAAAGAATTTTGGAATATTTTGAAAAAAATAAACCCTACCTCAACACTGAATTTAGTATCGATGATATTGCTGAAGAGTTAAATATCCCTAAACATCATGTGGGATATTGCTTTACTAATATCATCAAAACAAAATTTACTTCCATTAGAAACGATTTTAGAATCGAACATGCCAAACGTCTTTTACTCTCTCCGCAGGTAGATATTATGACTGTTGAAGGTATTGGCTTTGAATCTGGATTCGCCTCCAAATCAAGCTTTTTTTCCGTATTTAAAGAATCCACAGGACTATCCCCTTTCGATTATATGAAACAACATAAAAATCAAGGCAGCTATCGTAAATTTCCTAAAAACCACTCAAAAACTTCAATAAACTAGAAGTGATTGGATTCAATTAACTGGAGCAAAGAACAAGGAACAAAGAGTAAAGACAAAAAATCTTTAACCAGCACATTCGTAATTCAAATATCTGATAACTGTCAACTGACAACTAATAACCAATTCTAGAGCAAAGAGTAAAGACAAAAAATCTTTAACCAGCACATTCGTAATTCAAATATCTGATAACTGATAACTGACAACTGTCAACTGATAACTACCAACCGATAACCAATTCTAAAGCAAAGAGAAAAGACAAAAAATCTTTAACCAGCACATTCGCAATTCAAATATCTGACAACTGTCAACTGATAACTACCAACTGTCAACTGATAACTACCAACCGATAACCAATTCTAGAGCAAAGAGAAAAGACAAAAAATCTTTAACCAGCACATTCGCAATTCAAATATCTGACAACTGTCAACTGATAACTACCAACTGATAACCACCTACTCTACTTTCAAGAAATTTTCTTATAATTAAACTATGAAATTTAATTTAAAATATTTCCTATTAGCAATGGCTTTGCTGTGGGTAAGCAACACTAGTGCTCAACTTAAAGCACGCGATTCAAAAATGGATTGGTTTGAAAATGCTCGTCTTGGAATTTTCATACACTGGGGAATATATTCGGTAAATGGCATTCCCGAATCTTGGTCTTTTTTCAATAATTATATCAGTTATGAGGATTATATGAAGCAGTTAAATGGCTTCAATGCCTCTAATTATGATCCTGAACTATGGGTTAACTTTATTAAGGAGAGTGGTGCTGGATATGCTGTAATTACCTCTAAACACCATGACGGTGTGGCATTGTGGGATTCAAAAATGGGAGGTATCAATACAATAAAAGATAGCAAAGCTGGGAAAGATCTTCTCACACCATTTGTGAAGGCTTTAAAGAAATCAGGATTAAAAACTGGTATTTATTATTCGCTTCCTGATTGGAGTTATCCAGATTATGATGTAATGACCCGTGAGGTAAAACGATACGCATTAAAATCAGAGCCTGAGCGTTGGGTGAAATTTCAAAATTATTTTACGGGACAACTAAAGGAGCTTTCTGAGCAGTACAATCCAGATTTATACTGGTTTGATGGTGATTGGGAGCATAATGCACAGGAATGGAGATCAGCGGAAGTGCAACAAATGCTTCAAAAAAGAAACCCAGGTGTGATTGTTAACTCTCGATTAAACGGTTTTGGTGACTATGCTACTCCAGAGCAGGGAGTACCAGTTGTACGTCCGAGTGCGCCTTATTGGGAACTATGTTTAACCATGAATGATTCATGGGGCTATGTACAACATGATAAAAATTATAAAACATCTAATCAGGTAATTCGCACCTTCATCGACTGTGTAGCTAATGGTGGTAATTTATTATTAGATATCGGACCGAAACCAGATGGCACTATCCCTGCCGAACAAGTAAAAATCCTTCAAGATCTTGGTGCATGGAACAAAAAACATGCAGAAGCCCTTTTTGGGACAAGAGCGGGTATATGTGGCGCCAACTATCAAGGAAAATCGACTATTAGTGCTGATGGAAAGACTATTTATGCATTTGTAGAAAATATTCCAACAGCAGATGTAGAGATACGGAACCTAGCTCGGCATCCTAAAAAAGTTCGTGTTTTAGGCAGCAATACCGATTTAAAACATAAATATGATGCATCTACTGGGATAACTTATATTTCAATCAAGAAAAATCAATTAGATCCTACAGTTTCAGTAATTGCCTTAGAATTTGAAGAAAAAGCGGAGTTTTTAAAGGAAGTACCTAAAGTAAATTACAATAATTTACTTAAAAGCTTAGCTAAAAACATTGATACTAGTCCCCTACCCCTAATTCACGCTCTAGCAAACGATAGCTGGATGGGTGATTTTTCATTCAAAGCTCAGTTAGCTCAAATTAAGCCCCAGGAGCCAACCGAATCTAAATTACTAGAAGATGTCAATAACTGGACAAAGAAGCATGCAGAGGCCATTACAGGCTCTAGCGGACTACCTCAAGGCTATTATGATGGTTTCAGCAGCTTATCACCCGATAAACAAACTCTATATTTATTCGTAGATGGGAAACCAAATGGGCCATTGCAGATTAAAGGGATAAAAAACAAAATCAATCGCATCCGAATTGTAGGTAACGGCACTTTATTAACCCATCAAATTCTTAACAAACAATATTGGAGCGAAGTCCCAGGTATGCTTTACATCCCTGTTCCAGAAGATCAGCTGGATGCAAAAATGACTATTATAGCAGTTTTATTGGATAAGCCTTTGAGTTTACATCAGGAGGAGATAAAGCCTATTGAGAGTAATTAAGTAGATTATGAACTTAAATATATGCTTTAAGAGAAAAAAATAAATAGATTAATGCTCTGATTTTAAAAGACTCAGGAATAATTTAAAAAGATACTCTAGACTTTAATTACAATTTTATATCCATAAAAAAAGGCTGCTAAATAAAATTTAGCAGCCTTTTTTATATTAGATTTCGACTATTTTTTAGCCCACCAAAGTGGAGTTAAAACTTCATCTCCTCCTGCTCCTAAAAATCCAACAGCTTGAGCATATCCTTTAGCATTGCTGTTTTTCAGCCCTGAAGGATATCTTAACCTTTGTGGGAAATTTTTAACACTTGCAGTCATAAAATTAGCAGCTGTTAAGTTTGGTAAGGTAACCAATGCATTTTCAACTGCTGGATTTTCAAAGAATGGAAGTCCAAGTCTACGGTGATCACTCCATGTTTCTAAAGGTAACCATGGTGTTTGAGCAATAAACTTTTGCGTAATAATTTTGGTTAATAAATCATTTTTAACTGAACCAGACTTATAAATGGTATTCTCTGGGTATTTAATTTGAGCAGTTCCATCTGCATTTGTGTAACCATCTTTAAAAGTCATAGTACGTGATGCAGGAGGCTCAGTAGTATGATCCCAACTTACAGAGGTACCAGCATTATTAAAGTCAGTAGATGCTAAGTAAGCAGCGCTTTGACCACCAAGACCCCAATAGTCAAGATTAGCTTTAACACCAGCTTCGTAGGCTACTTTAGCAGTCATAGGAGTTGCCCAACCACGTAAAGCTCCTTCAGCAACTAAGAAATAAGTTTCCCAGTTAGCAAAGAAAATTCTTGAACTAGCACTTGTTCTAAATTCATTGGATGTACGAGGCATAGTACCATTAAATGATCTAACGTTATTTCTAGATCCTGGAACACCCCAATCGCCTGGTGCATAACCATTCCATGAATATTTAGCATCAATGGTTTTTATTGCACTTGTACCATCTGTAAGCGTACGAACAGTAGTTTTTGCTGTATTATCCCATGATGGATAGCTATTGAAGTTTGGATTAGCAAAATCGCCAGGAATAATAAAAGCTTTAAATGCTCTTGGATCTACCTTACTTGGCAAACCATCTAACCAATATCCTGCAAAAGGATCATTAGTTTTAGTTGTAAAATGGTCTTGTAAACGCAAACCAATATAATTATCTGGTTTAACAGAAGGTTGTAAAGCAACTCCTACTTGACTAGTAGAAGAAATTCCACCTAAATTATAAGTTAGATTACGGTAAGTTGCACTCATAATTTGCGCATTCCACTCTCTACTCATCACACCTGTTAATGCATCCCAACCATTACGCTCAGTAACCTTAAAGGTTTGATTTGCATCGGTTAATAAAACATCTTTTGCTGCATCTTCGAATTCTAATTTTGCTTTTGCTGCATCTACCTCAGACAAGCGCATAGCCAATCTCAAGCGCAGAGAATTAGCATATCTTTTCCACTTATTATAATCATATTGAAAAGCAGGATCTTGTTTTTTAACAGCATCTGGATTTACAACAGCTAAATCTAAGCTTGCACTAGCTTCTTTTAGCTCACTAAGTAAGTGATAGTAAACATCTTTCTCACTTGAAAACTCAGGATTTGTTCCTTGAAAGCTATTAACAGGAATCGGACCGAAGTTATCAGACAATTCACTCATCAAATATGCTCGCCAAATTCTTGCAACTTGTACTAAATTTTTTGTGTATAATTTATTTGTGCCTTTGGCTATTTGCTCATTTCCAACTTGAATAGCTGAATTTGCTGTATTTAACCAACTACCCATATAACCATTATAATAGTCGGAAGACCATCCATCGTTATAGCCACCAGTTGAAATACCACCACCTAATTGTTGGCGACCCGCGGTTTTCCAATAAAGGATAAACACACGTTCTGCAATGTGTGGATCCATTTGTGAGCCAACAATACTGTTGTTAATAAAATAATCAACTTGAACCTGATCAGCATTTGCGGCCAAAGGGTTAGTATTAATTTCATCGAATTTATTACATGATGATGCCATTACCAAAACGGTAACTAACAGCCATATACCTTTATATCTATTTTTCATCTTTGTTTATTTTTTAAATATTAAGAAAAATCATGATTTACTAATTCTAAATTACAATTATAAAACCATAATGTTTTCGTTTCCTTATTTTACATTTAAAATCCTAATGCAAGGTTAATTAAGAAGGTACGCATAGTCGGTAAACCCGCGTTTTCAAATCCAGTTGCATTGCCACTTGTTGCATATACCGATTCTGGATCAATCCCATTCATGTGGCTCTTTATTAACCAAACATTATTACATGAAACTCCAATTTTCGCATTCTTAATAGGCTTATTAGCCAAAAACTTCGGAGAGAAAGCATAGCTTAATTGAACATTTCTCAAACGTACATTACTTGCATCATAGATGTTAGCTTCTGAAATACCTAGGTTATTTGCAGTTGCCACACCTAACCAATACTGCTGAGGTGTAACTTGCTTTGTGTTAGCAACATAACCACCGCTACCATTGCTTATTACACCAGGAACTACAAAGCTTTCTCTTAAACCATTCGGTGCAGTAACATTTGAAGTTCCACGAGCTTGCATTGCAACATGTGTAGCAGAAAATATTTCACCACCAATTCTTGCATCTACTAGGAAGGAAAGTCCAAATCCTTTGTATTCAAAATTATTTGTAAAACCAATTAGAGCTGTAGCCTGTTGATTTCCCAATTTAACAATTTCAGGATCACGGGTAGGAATTCCATCTGCATTTAACAAAATTTGATTAAAGAATGGACTCTTTACATCTTTCACTCTTGAATACTTTGTGCCATAAATTTCACCGTATTTTTCTCCAACTACTGCTAATACAGATAAATCATCGAAACCACCTAGCATGTATCTGTTAACCCCTTCAGATAATTCTTCAACTGTATTGTTGTTGCGAGAATAATTAAATGAAGTAGTCCAGTTAAAACCATTTGGCTTACCAAGTACTTTACCATCAATTACCAATTCTATACCTGTATTTTGAATATCACCGGCATTAACTTTTTTAGCGGTATAACCACTTAAAGCATCCATTGGCAAATCAATCAACTGACGAGTAGCATTTGTTTTGTAATAAGATAAATCTAAACCAATACGGCCTTGTAAGAATCTCATTTCTGTTCCTAATTCAAGTGAATTGATTAGCTCACTACGTACATTTGGATCCAAAAGAATATTGTTTCTTCCTGCAGTAGTATTACCATTAGGATCTTTACCTATGTTAAAAGTATTTAGCAATTGGTATGGCGCAAGGTCATTACCAACTTGTGCATAAGATGCTCTTAACTTACCAAAACTGAACCAATTAGGCAAAGTTGTACCCATTGAAGTTAACATATCTGAGAATACATAAGATAAACTAACTGAAGGATAAAAGAAAGAACGATTTTCTCTGCTTAATGTAGAAGACCAATCGTTTCTAAAAGTAGCATCTAAGAAAAGATAGTCATCATAACTGATTTGAGCGCTACTGTAAACGGAATTAATTCTACGTTTTGAAACACCTTCGCTCACACCAGCAGGGCTCACACCATTGTTAAGTGAAAACAAATTTGGAACCACTAAAAGTCCAACGCTAGAGCTTAATGAAGAAAAATCTGTTTGCATTAAGTTTCCACCAATAGAAAGCATACCACCGAACTTACCAATGATATTATCTTTTCTTGCTGAAATCAAAGTACTAAGATTTCTTTCAGAAAACGTTTGCTTACCTATACCATAACGTCCTGTAGGTGCAATCGGACTACCACTAAATACATTAGATTGTGTACTAGTTGTATATAAGTCAGCACCACCTTTTACTTCAGCATTTAACCAACTGTTGAAGTTATACTTAACCGATCCATTAATAATAAAACGATCTCTAGTATCTTGATTCAAATTATATAAATTACTCCAATATGGATTTACTTGGCTACCAGCTCCATCAAACCAAAGCATGTTTCCCGCATTGTTTTTAGCGTTTTTAAATTCTGTAATGTCCATCGAGCGAGGTAACATATACAGAGTGTAAGCACTGCTATTATCTCTACCACCAATTGGTCTATTATTAGCTTTTGTATTACTATACTGAACTTTCGTATCTGTTACCCAACGATCATTAGCTCCAAATTTACTAACAGCTCTAGCAGTAAGGTTATTACGTAAAAGTTTAGTCCCTTGTACAATACCTTCATCCTCTAAACGATTAAATGAGGTATAAATAGAAGTACTTTTATACATCTGCTGAAAAGATATGCTATTATTCATATTGGCTCCTTGCTGCATAAAATTGTCAACATTGTCGTAAGTTGCTAAACCAACTTGCTTACCATTCCAATTTGTAACCGTCTGACCTGTAGCTTTTGGTCCCCAGCTACTTACTGAATTAGCATTGTATGTATTATCATTACCTTGTCCGAATGAATTTTGAACCTCAGGGTTAGTAAAGATATTTGACATTCCATAAGAGCTAGAAACGGTAATTCCTAAGCCATCTTGCTTACGTCCAGACTTTGTAGTAATTAAAATTACACCATTACCTGCTCTTGAACCATATAATGCTGCTGCTGATGGGCCTTTTAATACGGATAGAGTTTCAATGTCATCTGGATTGATATCAGCTATACCATTACCCATATCTAATGATCTGTTCCAATAGCCATTGTCCGGTGCACCAGTAAAGTTATCAATTGGCACGCCGTCTACAACGATTAGAGGCTGATTATTCCCTGTTAGTGAATTACTACCACGAAGTAATATCTTAGAAGAACCTGCAGGTCCATCACTAGAGCGGATTACTTGTAAACCAGCAACTTTTCCAGAAAGAGTATTTGCTAAGTTAGGTTCTTTAGCAGAGACTAAAGTCTCTCCCTTAACTTCTTGTACTCCATAGCCTAATGATTTTTTCTCTCTCTTAATACCTAATGCAGTAATAACCACTTCACCCAACTCACTATCAGATGAAACAAGAGTTACATTGATTGTTTGTTGATTTCCGACTAAGATTTCTTGCCTTGCAGACCCAATCATTGTAAAGACGAGGACGTCTGTCGGATTAGCAGAAATAGAAAATTTACCCTGAGCATCTGTCTGGGTGATTGTTTTTGTGCCTTTAACGGCAACTGTAACACCAGGAACTGGTGCCGAGCTCTCCATAACCGTTCCGGTAATGGTTTTTTGTGCAAATGCAGTAATGCTCATTAATGTGAGCATTATCACACTTAAACACATCAAGTAGTGTTTTTTCATGTTTGGGTTGTTTAAATTGTTGTTAATTATTTATTTGTATTAGGGTGTTGCTTGTTTTTGTTTTTGGATGAACCTTATCATAATGTTCCATTACTAATGCTGCAGCGCCATAAAGCTCTGCTAGTGATCCAAGTGTTGATATTTCTGTATTAAGATTTTCAGCTATTTTAGGGATGCAATGCTCATTTAAAGCTTGTTGAATCGGAGTTGTCCAAAGCTTGCCACCTACTGAGCCCCTTCCGCTTAAAATAATGGTTTTAGGGTTTAATATATGAACCAAAATGGCAATACCTCTACCGATATTATATCCTGCTTCCGAGATAAGTTCAACAGCAAATGTATCACCTTGAATTGCGGCATTTAAAATTAACTCAGCAGCTTCTTCTATATTTTCAGGATTTAGATTTTTAAGAATACTTGGTTTACCCTGACTAAGCCCCCTCATTGCCTTTTCTACAACAACCAATAGGGAAGTTTCAGTCTCGAGGCAGCCCATTTTGCCACAGCTGCAAATTTTATTATTTGTAAATAAGGGTATATGACTTAGTTCGCCTGCTAGGCCATCATTACCTCGGTAAAGCTTTTTATTGAGAATCATACCCAAGCCAATACCCCACCCAATATTCACCACCATGACGTTTTGTTTGCCTTGGGCAGCCCCAATTTTAAATTCGGCTAAAGCTATTAAGCTGGAGTCGTTGTCGATAGATACAGGAAGCTTAGTAATCTTTTCGAGAATACTCACGATACTTCCCTCTTGTACTTTTAAGAAGGAGTGGTTTATTCCCTTTTCTGAATCTACAAACCCTGGCATTCCAATCCCAATTCCTGCAATTTTATTTTTTGGTATTCCTGAGTCTAAAATAAATTGATTTAAATGCTCAGCTAGCTCAATAATTAATTTTGGTCGATTGCTAAGAATAAAGTCTAACTCCCTTATTTCACCTACAAAATTATTTTCCATATTAAGTAAAGAAATACGGGTTGTTAGCTGATCCATTGCCACAGCTACAACATACATTAAGTCAGGTTTTAGAGAAAATAATTGAGGACAACGACCGCCAGTAGAATGTGCGTATCCTGCGGCAAGGACTGACCCCTCATTCACTAATTCATTAATAGCCTTTGATGTTATTTGAAGATTTTTTTGAGCAATCGCACTTAAATCTGCACTTGAAAGGGTGCCTCCAAAGTACAAGCTCTTTATTAAGTTTTTCTTAAATAAATATCTCTTTTCAGACATCTTATTAATCAGGAGTGAATTTTAATTATTTCAATAAATGAAGTTAAGACTTTTAATCAATTTTAATAAACTTTTTATTTTTTTATTAGAAGTCTGGGAATAGTTTCAGGTTGAATACAATTGGAAAGCTTATTTCTTGGCTTAATTTGGTGTAGGTGGTTAGTGGGTTAGGTGGTTAGATTATCGACATCTGTTACCCAGTGGCTGAGGTTGTCGAAGCCAGAGAGAGTTTGTCAGTTGTCAGTTATCAGTTATCAGGCTAACGACATACGTTACCCGGTGGCTGAGGTTGTCGAAGCCAGAGAGAGAGTTTGTCAGTTGTCAGTTATCAGTTATCAGGCTAACGACATACGATACCCGGTGGCTGAGGTTCTCGAAGTCAGTTATCAGTTGTCAGGCTAGAAATCTGAAATGCTGTATTTTGTCTTTGCTCCTTATTCCTTGCTATAATTAGAAGGTTAGGTGGGTAATTATTAGATTATCAGGCTTAAGACATCTGTTGCCCGGTGGCTGCGGTACTTGAAGCTAGATTTTTGAAAGCAGGCTGGCGACATCAGGAAATCAATTAAAATTGGCTCCCGCAGATTTTCGCGGATCAGCGCAGAGCAAATCTGCGGAATCTGCGGGAGAAATAATTTATACGCTGGCTGAGGTTCTCGAAGCCAGGTGACTGAGGTTCTCGAAGCCAGGTGACTGAGGTTCTCGAAGCCAGGTTAACAACATCTGAAGTACTAATGTGCTAGTTATTTTTTGTCTTTACTCCTAGTTCATTGTTCTTTGATCCAGTTGGTTAGGTGGTTAGTAATTATTTGGTTAGGCTAACCACATCTGAAATACTTTTGTCTTTGCTCTTTAATCCTTCTCCGCAATCACAAAAATCAAATAAATCATAGTTCAGATAGCTGTCCTTGCTCCTTATTCCCTCCTCCTATCATTAACTAACAACTATCTGCCTTTCAATGTAGCATAC
>NZ_JBIIPN010000144.1:0-6160 GCF_044342615.1 Daejeonella sp.
ACAAATTGCTGATAATAGATTTGTTTATTTTTTAAATAGGATTTATAATCAAATTCGCCAGGATTGTAAGGAGCTTCAATCTCTTTATAATTTGAGGGGACTAATAAAAGATCCCCGTAGTAAAAACTTTTATTTTTTGAGCTATCAACTTTTATGGCTACCAATAATTTACCAGTACTGCTTTGGATGCTATTATTGAAATAAATAACAGGCACTTCTGCCTCGAAACGAACAATTCCAGCAGTCGTTTTAGGCTCATTTATAATTTTCAAGAAAAGTACATCCGACTTTAAATAACTATAATATTTTGTATCGTAAGCACCCGAATAATGAACTGTAATGCTATATGACAAAAGAGTAAGAAAGCAATGAATGAGAATGCCAAAAACCCATCCTAACCGAAATAATCGATGCTTTTTATAGAGTTTTAATAAAAGCAAATAGGAAATAAGAATTATAATGAGAAAAATAATAGCCCAAAAATAGATGAAGGAGCCAGGGAAATAGGAAGCGATTATTATCCCAATAATTAAAGGAATTAATAATCTGACAAATGGTACTTCCCCCTTAAAAATCATATTTAGAATTGAAAACGGACTTGCAATCTTACATCTGATCTATTATTGCCATTAATCTCATCATTCCCACTACCCACTGTTTCTTGTCCATAATAACTTGTTTGGGCATACCTCAACCATAAATCAAATCCTCGAAAAAAAGTATATCTCACATTCCCATAAAAACGAGTCCCCCTACCCTGATAAGCAGGAACAGCATAAGAATACAAAACATCATTTTCATAAGCATAAATCCTTGAATTAAAACTTTGAGTATCAAAAATTCCAAAACGTAAATTCCCAGATAATTTGGAGCTTAAAGGTTTATAAATAACATCTTGATATAGCAAAAATCCTGTCTCATGATTTAAAAATCCCTTTCTATAGCGTACCAACTCAGCCCGATTTCTTAATGTAAACTGATCATTTAAATCATAAATAAGCTCTAAACGATAGTTTTGCTTATCAACCGCCTCCAATCCAAAATCATCCTCTAAATCAGTCGTATTTTCCTCTCTTAGCTGCTGCTTAAACCGGGTGCTAATTTTAAACTTCTTATTCATTTTATAATTGAGCTGTGCAAGTAGCTCATAGCCCGATGAGGGAGCATCTACCCTAAATTTCAGCCATGGGAATTTGAAGAAATCGGAGTAAACAAATAGATCCCATTTTGAATCAAATTTTAGTGCCATGGCTGCATAAAATCCGCTCTCATTTACTGCATTGGAAGCTTCCGAGACCGATTGATTGAAAAAAGAATGATAATTTTTCGTATATTTGCGGTGTAATAATACCAGTGATACCCGAGATGACAAACTAGTCATCAAGCCATTAATAAAGCCATAGCCCGAATTTAAACTATGTGCCATCTCGCCAAAGAAATAGGTGTTTTTCAAGGCATAATCATAATGAAAACCCAAATTTGTAAGAGAGTTACCCTGAAATTCATACTGCTCATATAATGATTTTCCTACTCCAAAGGGCATACTAAATTTCGTTTGATACGCAGTTAGTCCTAGATTCAAATTCCTAGTATTATACTGGATATTAGTCCCATAAACAGTAGAATACAGCCTATTCTTATTCTCAATTTCAGTTTTTGTCCGATGTAAGCCACTAATATTCACCGATGCTATTTCTGAACCTGAACTGCTTAAACTGGCGTCCAAATTCTTTTTAGAAACAAATGGAGTAAATGAAATTTTCTTTGAGCCAAAAGTAGCTGAAGCGCCTCTCAAAAAACTTGCCTCATTGACTGAGCTGTATGGCTTTAATCCGAAATCTTGCTTTGCAATAGTAGTTATCCCTACACCCTTACCAAATCCTGAACCCGACCACATGCTTAAACCCTGACCAAACTGCAGTCCATAATCACCTAGAACAAGCTTTTTTAATAGCCCTTGACCACGATAAGAAATACTCCCAGAATAGAAGTCAAAACCTTTATTTCTATTACGATCGAAGAAAAGTTCTCCAGCATCTTTCTCCATATTGAGTGATGCTGCCAATGTATTTGAATAGTTAAATCGATATCGTGTTAAAAGCTTTAATGGAGATCCTATATAATTTGGAGATTTCGAGGAATCAGCACTCATAAATCCTGCTTGTGGCTGAATAATTTGACCCATCCGAAGAATCAAATCGTGGTTCCCCTTTTGAATTAATTTTTTAGCACTTAGATTTTGTAAAGGAGAATATATTCCGACTTTCACAAAATTTAACAAGAGACTAATTGTTTCAAGGTCAAGGCTTTGCAGACTTTGCAATTCGAGCTTATCCATAAATGAGCCATGTTGAGATCTATGATTTAGGATTTCATTAATTTGCAGCGGACTAAGAAAAAACAATTCTCTTAATTGCTCGGAGCTAGCGCGGTTTAAGTCCAAAGGATTAAGCTTATAAAAATTAAGCCTTTCTACGAGGTCTGAATAGTCTAAATCTTCGTCAGGATCTCGCGAAACAAGCTCTAAAATTTGATCAATTATCTCGGAACTCTCATCCTGACAAAGTCCCATCTCCGGACTAAAAAACAAGGCCCAAACCATAAATAAAAGATATTTGCCCTTAAAATTCATAGCTAAAGGCCAAATTAGGTGAATAACCGAGTTGCAGATGGGAGGAAATAGCCACATCCAATGCAAACCGCTGATAATTTATTCCGAAACCTCCATATTGCTTAAAAGGATTAGCCGATAATCCGCCTCTTAGCGCAAACCAATTAATTAGCTTGTATTCCATCCCAACCTTAGTATCAATTCCGGCATTTAGTACTTTTTGAACATCGCTAATCACCAAAACCTTATCACTAAAAACATAAGAAAAGCCAAATGAAAGAGCTAAAGGAAGGTTTGTCCCGACTAAATCATTAAAACTTGTTTTTGCAGGATTTGAAAGATGAGAAGCGATCCATAATTTATCATTAACTCGATATTGCATTCCAGCATCTACTGAAATAAGCCTTTCTGAGCCATATTTTGCAACAGACAATTGATGATGCTTTACAGCGATTGAAAGCGCGAGTGCACCAGAAAAATTCTTGGCATAAGCGATGCTAGTAACTTGTTCTAAATATTCATTAAAACCATAGCGCTGAAAACTAAGACCAATAACATTCTTGTCAAAGGGTATGGCAAATACCGCCTTTTGAGTGCTCAGTTCTTGGTCGGAGAAATGACGCTGATAGGCCAAGGCAAAAATGGGTCTTTTGAGATGTGCAATACCAGCGGAATTATGTTGTAAAGACCAAACATCCTGGAGCGCAGTGCCGGAAGAGCCCATGGCAAGTGAACGTGGCCCGGGACTAATTTGAGCAATTGCTGATGTATGTAAGAGAATAAAAAATAAGCATATATATTTCATAAACTGAAAATAGTATGCATGAAAGAGAAGCTATAAAAAAATTATTTAACGGTCATTTGTAACAATAAGCGGAAAATTTCGTCTATTTACTACATGAATTTTTTAAACATGAAGAAAATTATTTTAAGTCTTACGCTGTTATTAGTAGGAACAGGCATGTATGCTCAATCATTGAGCGGCAAAGTGAATGAAGGTACCATCGTTTATTCGGTTGAGTGGAAATTACCTGAACAGATGCAGGCTATGGCATCAAGTATGCCAACAGAATTAACTGTTTATTTCAAGGGTGATTCATCAAGTCTAAAATCAGAATCTGCAATGTATAGCAGTACAAACATTCTAAATACAAGCAAGGAATATGAGCGTTTACTTTTAGATATCCCAATGATGGGTAAAAAGCTTTCAGTTGTTTTTACTCCTGCAGATCAAGAAATGATGGCCGAAAATATGCCTAACTTAACTTTAAAAGAAGGCACAGAAACTAAAACCATTGTTGGATTTAATGCATTAAAGCATGAAGTATATGAATCTAAATCAAATCAAAACTCAGAAGCTTGGTTTACAAAAGACATTGAAATTGCACCAAATTCTTTAAGTCGCTTTTTCAAGTCAAGCTATGGTATTCCACTTGAATTTGTTTCATACATGAATGGTATCAGTCTTAAGGCTACTGTAAAAGAAATCAAAGCAGGTACAGTTCCAGCTGGTTCATTTTCTGCTTCAAAAGATTTCGAAGAAATTACTTTTGAGCAATTAATGCAAATGCAAGGGGGAAGGTAATTCTTATTCGATATCAAAAGCTTTTTAACATCCTCCTTTTTTCATAAATTGCGCTGATGTTAAAAAGCTTTTTTGTTTTTATTCGTTTCTACCTTTTTTGGCTCCTATTCTTCTTTTTAGATAGGCTATTATTTCTTATTTATTTCTCGGATAGAATCTCACATATCGGACTGGGTGAAATAGGAAGCACCTTTTTGTACGCCCTTCGTCTGGATTCTTCGATGATTGCATACATTTCAGTTATTCCTATTCTTTTTTATCTTATTTTACTTTTTCTACCCCGCTATAAATTCCCTGTAAACATTGGGAAATATTACGTGCTTTTCTTTGTTTTAATATTTTCAATAATCACAATTTTTAACCTGAATTTATACCGTGAATGGGGTTCAAAAATTAATTATAGAGCGCTCGATTTAGCCTTTAATTCTACAAAAGAGGCTGTTGCATCCAGTTCCTCGTCCCCTATTTTACTATCGCTCAGCATTTTAATAGGCTTTATTCTGGCAGCGGCATTTTTAGCGCAAAAACTACTTGATTTTAAAATTAAAGATCATATTGAACCCATTTGGAAGAAAGCAAGCATTGCTTTTACTATGCTAGCATTGCTTTTTTTAGCTATTAGAGGAGGTTGGCAATTATCACCAATCAACCAAAGCATGGCCTATTTTTCGAATGAAACAGTCTTAAATCATGCCGCCGTAAATACCGAATGGAATCTAATACATGACATCCTAAGCAATAAATATGGGAAGGATAATCCATACAAATATTATTCAAGAAAGGAAGCGCAGAAAATTCTGAGTGAAATCTATAAAAAACCAACAGAAGACACTCCTATTTTATTAAATTCTAAACAACCAAACGTAGTATTGATAATATTAGAAAGTTATAC
Organism: Daejeonella sp.; assembly: GCF_044342615.1. Lineage (GTDB taxonomy): Bacteria > Bacteroidota > Bacteroidia > Sphingobacteriales > Sphingobacteriaceae > Daejeonella. The sequence continues at coordinate 5,089 of NZ_JBIIPN010000144.1, forward strand.
GGCAGAGTTGGTTGGCATTTTAGGAGGCGAAAAAGGCGTAACACCAAACACGGATAGATTGGCTAGAGAAGGAATACTTTTCGAAGAAATTTATGCTGCTGCTGGTCGTACAGATAAGGGTGTTTTGGCAAGCATTAGCGCCTTCCCTGCCCAGGCTATCAGAAGTGTTATGAAGCAAAGCAACAAACAAGAAAAACTACCTGGAATTGCGCAAGAATTTGAAAAACAATCTTATTCTACCTCTTTTTATTATGGCGGTGAAAGTGAGTTTTTCAATATGAAATCCTATGTTTTAAGCCATGGTTACAAAAAATTAGTCGATCAACATTCTTTTCAAAGAAAAGACATGAATTCTAAATGGGGCGCTTATGACGACAAGGTATTTACTAAGCAATTAGCCGATATGGATAATAGCAAGCAACCTTTCTTTTCTACCATTTTAACCCTAACTAATCATGAGCCTTTTGAAATCCCTGTTGAGAGAAAATACAAGGGAGAAAATGTAAATGATCAGTTTAGAAGCACCATGTTTTACACCGATTCTTGCTTAGGAGCATACTTAACCGATGCAAAAAAGAAAGCTTGGTATAAAAATACACTATTCGTAATTATTGCAGATCATGGCCATCGTTTACCTAATGATCTACCGGAATTTGAAGCAAGGAAATATCGAATACCGCTAATATTTTATGGAGATGTAATTAAACCTGAGTTTAAAGGCTTAAAAATAAGCAAAACTGGAAGCCAGACAGATTTAGTCGCAACCTTATTAAATCAAGTAAAAATCGATGCTAGTCGCTATACTTGGAGTAAAGATCTACTAAATCCATCCACACCTGGCTTTGCCTTTTTTAATTGGGACAATGGTTTTGGCTTTGCCACAAAAGAGCAAGTCATTTCATACGATAATGTTGGAAAAAACATTATCCTACATAAAAATAAAGCCAATCTTAAACTTGATAATCAATTGTTAAGATATGGCCAGGCTCACATGCAAGAGGTATTTCAACAGTATTTAGATCTCTAAGCGACTTCCTTCTGCAATGCTTTAAGCCAATCATTAAACAGTTTT
>NZ_JBIIPN010000042.1:0-20118 GCF_044342615.1 Daejeonella sp.
CGAGCCTCTGATATATAATTTAGATTATCTAACCGCTGAACTCCAAAAAAAAGGTATAAAAACTTTTATTGAAACATCTGGAGCATATCCGCTCTCGGGCTCATGGGATTGGATTTGTTTATCCCCAAAAAAATTTAAGTCGCCAAGGCCAGATATTTTACCTTTAGCAGGTGAACTAAAAGTAATTGTGTTTAATAAAAGTGATTTTTTATGGGCCGAAGAGCATGCAGCTCATGTATCAGACAAATGTAAATTGTATTTACAACCTGAGTGGTCAAAAAGTGCTGAAATCACCCCTTTAATAATTGATTACGTAATGCAAAATCCTAAATGGGAAGTATCACTGCAAACGCATAAATATCTTAATATTCCATAATTTGACTATTTTCAAATAATTGTAATTAATAGACTGGTATACATTAACATGATAAATTAGTTTATTTCTATCTTAAAAAGAAAATAAATAAATCCAATGTTTAATAGATTCATTTTTATTATTTGCTTTTTACCCTTAGGGCTGTTTGCTCAAAAGTCAAGCACAACAAGTGTAAAACAGGCACAAAGGTTTTATGATCAAGCTATTAACAGCATAACAAACAATCAAATAGATTTAGCAATTATTGATCTAAAAAAAGCAATTGATTTAGATAATAAATTTTTAGCCGCTTATCAACAATTAGGAGATATCCAAAGAAAATCTGGAAATTACGCTGAAGCTAGAATTAATTATACCAAAATACTTGAAATTGACACCGAATTTTACCCACTCACCCACTTTTATTTAGCAGAATCTGAGTTAAATACTGGAGATTACTCAAAAGCCATAACACATTTTGAAAGTTATTTAAGCTTTCCAGGAATATCTGCTACGAGCAGAGAGAAAACTGAAAAATATTTATTGGATTGTAAATTCAGCTTAAAGGGTATTGAAAAACCAGTTCCATTTGAGCCTAAAAACATAGGTCCAGCAATTAATACCGCAGAAGATGAATATCTCCCTGTTATTACAGCAGATGAAGAAACTATCATTTTTACTCGTCAGGCAAATAATAATGAGGATTTTTATACCAGTAAGAGGTCAAATGAAATATGGGATAAAGCTTCTTATTTAAGTAATACGATAAACACTCCCGACTATAATGAAGGTGCGCAAAACATATCTCCTGATGGAAAATACCTATTTTTCACAGCATGCAACCGCCCAGAAGGTTTAGGGAGATGTGATATTTATCTTTCAAAAAAAGAGGGCAATAATTGGAGTGAACCCTTTAATATTGGAGAACCAATAAATACTTCTGGATGGGAATCTCAACCTTCAATTAGTGCTGATGGCAAAACTTTATATTTTGTAAGTACTCGCAAAGGAGGTTTTGGGGGATATGATATTTGGAGTGCCGAGTTAAATACAGATGGTAGTTGGAATTCACCAATAAACTTAGGACCAAATATCAATACCAAATACGATGAAATTTCACCTTTTATTCATCCAGATGATGAAAGTCTCTATTTTTCATCAAACGGATGGCCAGGCTTTGGCAATAAAGACTTATTTATAAGTAGAAAAATCATAACCGCCGAAAACAAAACGGATTGGTCAAGACCAATAAATTTAGGTTATCCAATAAATACACACAATGAAGAAAGTGGCTTGAGTATAAGTCATGATGGAGAAAAAGCCTATTTTTCAAGCAAGAAACAAGGTGGTTTTGGAAAATTAGACATTTATTATTTTGAACTTCCTCAAGAACTAAGACCTAGAAATGTAAGCTATGTAAAGGGTAAGGTGTTTGATAAAATTAATAATCTTGAACTCAATGCACATATTCAGATAAAGGATTTAAGTACAGGAAAGACGGTTTATGATGATTTTACTGAATTGGAAGTTGGTGTATTCTTAGCTAGCCTTGTGAATGGTAAAAATTATGGATTAACGGTTAAAAGAGAGGGATATTTATTTTATTCGCATAATTTTTTACTGAATAATAAAGAAAAAAATGAAGTATATCTGCTTGAAATACCCTTACAAAAAATTGAAATTGGCAAAATTGTAATCCTCAATAATATATTTTTTAATACTAATAAATTTGACCTTTTACCTGAATCAAAAATTGAACTAGAACAAATAGTTCAGTTTTTAAATGAATATCCCGCTTTAAATATTGAAATTGCCGGCCATACCGATGATATTGGAGAAGATGAAACTAATCTAATGCTATCTAAAAACAGAGCTAAAACGGTCTTTGAATATCTAATTAATCAAAATATTCGACCAAATAGATTAAGCTTTAAGGGTTATGGAGAGACTAATCCAATTTCCGACAATAAAACAGAGGACGGACGTAAACTGAATAGACGAACTGAATTTAAAATCACAAATAAATAAATAAATATGAATCAAAACTACCAAAACCATGCACGCCTAGTTACAGGCTTTCACAAAGTATTAGGTCCATTATTACTCCTAGGATTTATAGGATCACTTTTTAATCTTTATAAATCATTTGGCAATGACACACTTTATTCAGCAAGTTTAATTACTCTACTTTTTCTTAGCGGCATTATTCTATTTTGGTACACACGATCTTTTCCACTTAAGGCACAAGATAGAGCAATCCGTAGTGAAGAAAATTTTAGATTTTATCTATTAACAGGAAAAGCACTGCCAAGTGATTTAAGTATGGGACAAATTGTGGCATTAAGATTTGCACCAGACGAAGAGTTACCTACATTAGTTGAAAAGGCAGTTTCAGAAAAACTAGATTCAAAATCAATTAAACAAGCTATAAAAAACTGGAAACCAGATTATTATAGAGTTTAAAAAAATAGCCCCCCTTAAATTAAGGAGGCTAAAATTAGAATCAGGAAATAGCTTTCCTGATTCTAATTAATTTAATCATCAAATCTTCGAGTAAATCAAGATGAAGCATATTGGCTCCATCAGATTTTGCGTTAGCAGGATCAGGATGAGTTTCAATAAATAAACCATCAGAACCCACTGCAATAGCAGCCTTTGCAATTGTTTCAATAAGTGCTGGCTTACCACCAGTAACTCCACTTGCTTGATTTGGTTGTTGTAAAGAATGGGTACAATCCATAACTACAGGAACACCAAAACTTCTCATTTCAGGAATTCCTCTGTAATCAACAATGATATCTTGATACCCAAATGTATTTCCACGATCTGTTAAAATTACATTGGGGTTTCCTGATTCTTGAATTTTCTCTACTGCAAACTTCATTGAACCTGCAGAAAGAAATTGACCTTTTTTAACATTAATTGTTTTTCCAGTTTTAGCAGCAGCAACCAATAAATCGGTTTGCCTACATAAAAAAGCAGGAATTTGTAAAACATCAACATATTCGGCTGCAATGGCTGCTTCGTGACTTTCGTGAATATCAGTAACTGTAGGAACACCAAACTCTTTACTAACTTTATTAAGTATTTGAAGTGCTTTTTCGTCTCCAATTCCAGTAAATGAGTCCAATCTAGAACGATTTGCCTTACGATAAGAACCCTTAAATATTAATGGAATTTCAAGCTTATCACTTATTTTAACAATTTTTTCAGCGATTTTGAGAGCGATATCTTCACCTTCAATAACGCAGGGTCCGGCCATTAAGAAAAAATTTCCGGACTCAGTATGTTTAATTTGGGGAATATTGGTAATCATTAATTTCCTAGTTCAGATAAAAATTTAATACGCATTAATTGTAATTCTTCGCGAGTATAATCTTCGGGACCGAGCTCTTTAAGTGCATCTTCAATAGAATCAGTTTCAGTTGATCTAAAGTAATCAAACACTTCCTCTTGCCTATCTTCCTCAAGCATTTCATCAATATAATAGTTGAGATTAAGTTTCGTACCCGAATTAACAATAGTTTCAAGCTCCTTTAAAATTTCATCGAACGAAATACCTTTAGCAGAAGCAATATCCTCCAGCGATATTTGACGATCAATATTTTGAATGATAGAAACCTTTAAAGCTGATTTATTAGCAGCACTTTTTATGATTAAATCTACAGGGCGATCGATATCATTATCATCCACATACTTTTTAATCAAATCTATGAAAGGCGGTCCGAATTTCATGGCCTTTCCAGAACCAACACCTTGAATTTGCTTTAATTCATCAATTGAAACAGGATAATGAGTACACATTTCATCCAGTGAAGGATCTTGAAAAATTACAAAAGGAGGTAAATTCTTTTGTTTGGCGATTTTTTTTCTCAAATCCTTCAACATTTGAAGCAATTGAGCATCTAATGCACCTCCTTGATGATGAGATTCTTCAACTTCATCTTCGGCCTCATCCATTAAATAATTAAGAATAAACTTAAGAGAATGAGAATTTTCAATAAATGCAATCCCCGACTTAGTTAATTTAAGAAGGCCATAATTATCAATATCCTTAAAAACATAATTGTTCAAGACCATTTGGCGCATCAAAGATTTCCATAGGATTTCTCCATCTTCTTTACCGGAGCCAAAAACAGGCAATTTACTATGCTCATAGGAGCTAATTTGAGGGGTTTCAATACCCAACATGACATTAATAATATGTTGGTCATCAAATTTCTCTCCTAAATCTCTAATAAGCGTCAATGCTTTAATTAAAGGAGCCTCTGCATCGAAATAAGTCTTAGGATGGCGACAATTATCACACATATTATCACATCCAGTTTCATTGAAATTCTCACCGAAATAATGAAGAATTTGTTTTCGCCTGCAGACAGATGATTCGGCATAATCAATAACCTCTTTCAATATCTGAGTACCTATTTCTCTTTCAGAAACAGGCTTATCTTTCATGAATTTGGTCAGTTTTTCAATATCTTTTTCCGAATAAAATGCTACACAAATACCTTCACCACCATCACGTCCGGCACGACCTGTTTCCTGATAATACCCCTCCATACTTTTTGGAATATCATGATGAATCACATATCGAACATCCGGTTTATCTATTCCCATACCAAAAGCTATGGTTGCAACAATAACATCCACATCTTCCATCAAGAAATTGTCTTGGGTCTCTGCGCGCGTCTTAGGATCAAGTCCCGCATGATAGGGCAAAGCTTTAATTCCATTCAGTTTTAACGCTTCAGCCACTTCTTCTACCTTTTTACGACTCAAGCAATAAACTATTCCAGACTTCCCTGAGTTTTGCTTAGCATACCTTACAATCTCTTTAATTGCGTTACGCTTTGCACGTACCTCATAAAATAAATTTGGTCGATTAAAAGATGATTTAAAAAGTACTGCATTATTCATTTGCAGATTTTTTTGAATATCCTGTTGTACTTTAGGTGTAGCTGTTGCTGTAAGTGCAATAATTGGAATATTATCTCCAATATTATCTATTACTTGCCTTATTCTTCGATATTCAGGTCTAAAATCATGCCCCCATTCAGAAATACAATGTGCCTCATCAACGGCAACAAAAGAAATCGAGATACCTCTTAAAAAATCAATGTTTTCTTGCTTAGTTAAAGATTCCGGAGCAACGTATAATAATTTGGTCTCGCCACTTGTTACATCTTCCTTTACCTTGGTAATTTCAGACTTATTAAGTGAGGAATTTAAGAAGTGAGCAATACTATCAGTCCCACCAAATGCCCTCAACTGATCCACTTGATTCTTCATCAAAGCGATCAATGGTGAAATAACTATGGCAGTCCCCTCACTCATTAATGCTGGCAATTGATAACAAATGGATTTCCCTCCACCTGTTGGCATAATTACAAAGGTATCTTTGTTTTGAAGTATACTGGTTATAATGGCTTCCTGATCACCTTTAAAGTTATCAAAGCCAAAAAAATTCTGTAAATTATCGAATAACGATTTGTTTATTTCCATTATTTAATTGGAAAAAATTGAAAATAGGTCATAATAATATTCAAAATAACATATTTTTGCGGTAAATTATATAATTATTAAAAAAAATCATTTGAAAAATAAGATTGAAATATTGGAAATAGCACGAAAGACGCTTCAAATTGAAGCGGATGGCATAAATCGAATTTCAACACAATTGAACGATGATTTTTCAGAAATAGTACAACAAATTTTGTACCTAAAAGCCAGAGTGATATTAACTGGCATAGGAAAAAGTGCAATAATAGCGCAAAAAATTGTGGCTACATTCAATTCTACAGGTACACCAGCTATATTCATGCACGCTGCAGATGCAATACACGGCGATTTAGGCATGATTCAACAAAATGATCTAGTAATTTGTATTTCAAAAAGTGGCAATACCCCCGAAATTAAGGTTTTAGTGCCATTATTGAAACAAGGCGGAAATAAACTTGTCGCAATGGCAGGTGATAAAAACTCATTTTTGGCTAAAGAAGCTGATTGGTTACTTGATACGTCTGTTGATATAGAAGCATGCCCACATAATCTAGCCCCTACAACAAGTACCACTGCACAATTGGCTATGGGTGACGCTTTGGCAGTTTGTTTGCTTGAATGTCGCGAATTCAGTAGTTCAGATTTTGCTAAATATCATCCTGGAGGGTCTTTAGGAAAACGTTTATATTTAACAGTTGGAACATTGGCCTCACAAAATGAGAAACCATTTGTTAATTCATCTGCAACTGTAAAAGAGGTGATAATTGAAATTACGAGAAATAGACTTGGCGCTGTGGCCGTAGTGGACGAAGGGATATTGAGAGGAATTATTACCGATGGTGATATTCGAAGAATGTTGAATAATAATCTAAATATTGATGGTTTAACAGCAGCTAACATCATGACAACATCTCCAAAATATATAGATAAGAACGAACTTGCCATTAACGCTCTTGAAATTCTTCGCGTTAATAATATCTCTCAAATACTTGTAGGTTCTGAAAGTAGTTTTGAGGGATTCATACACCTTCATGATCTTTTGAAAGAAGGTATAATTTAAGATTTAGAGCAAATATGAAAAATCATTACGTCCTAATAATGGCAGGTGGCATTGGAAGTAGATTCTGGCCATTAAGTCGTACCTCTCACCCCAAACAATTTATTGATATTTTGGGAACAGGAAAAACACTAATACAACAAACATTTGATCGTTTTTTAAATATTGTTCCTAAAGAAAATATATTCATTTTAACAAATGAAACTTATGTAAGTCTTGTGATGGAGCAACTTCCTGGTATTGATCAATCACAAATTCTTGCAGAACCAATTATGCGTAATACAGCACCTTGTATTGCATATGGTAGTCATAAAATTCGAAAAATAAATCCGAATGCGGCAATTGTAGTGTCACCTTCCGACCATTTAATTTTGGATCCTGAAGAATTTACTCGCTGTATTAAAAAATCACTAGATACAGCATTAAATAACGACTGTTTAATTACTCTTGGCATAAAACCATCAAGGCCAGACACTGGTTATGGTTATATTCAATACAATAATTCTAAAATTGGCGAAGATTTTTTTAAAGTAAAAACATTTACAGAAAAGCCAAATCTAGAAATCGCTAAAACATTCGTCCAAAGTGGAGATTTTCTATGGAATGCAGGTATTTTTGTTTGGTCTGTTAAAAATATCCTAAATTCTTTTGAAGCTCATCTTCCTGAGATGAACGATATTTTTAAAGAAGGAGAAAACTTGTACAATACCTCTCAAGAATCAGAATTTGTACAATCAGCATTTTCACAATGCACAAATATTTCTATTGATTATGGAATCATGGAAAAAGCTGACAATGTGTATGTTTTACCAGCTGAATTTGGTTGGTCTGATCTTGGTACATGGGCATCAATTTATGATTTATCTGAAAAGGATTATGTTGGAAATGCTGTAATACCTTCCGAAAGGGTAATCATGTACGATTCCTCTAATTGTATGGTCAATGTTTCAAAAGATAAATTACTTGTACTTCAGGGACTTCATGATTTTATTGTGGTTGAAGAAAATAACACCATTTTAATCTGCCCTAGAGATAAGGAGCAAGAAATAAAGCAAATAGTTGCTGATGTAAAGCAGAGATTTGGTGCTGAATTTATTTAGTAGCTAGCTTTTGCCTAACAGCTTCATACAATAGAATACCAGCTGAGACTGAAACATTCAGAGATTCAATTTCACCAAACATAGGAATCTTAGCAAGATGATCTGAAATTCGAATTAATTCAGTTGAAATACCATTTTCTTCTGAGCCCATAATTATGGTTGTTGGAACAGTATAATCTGGCTGGTAAAGAAAGTCGTTAGTTTTTTCGGTACATGCAACTAATTGCAAGCCAGATTCTTGCAAAAATTTAGCTGTTTTAAACAAACTTTCATGACGACAAACAGGAATTTTATAAAGTGCGCCTGCAGATGTCTTAATTGCATCTGGGTTAATTTGAGCTGAACCTTTAGCAGGAACTATAATTGCATGAACACCGGCACATTCTGCTGTTCTAGCAATAGCTCCAAAATTTCGAACATCTGTAATACCATCAAGTATCAAAATTAAAGGAACCTCTCCCCTTTCATAAATCAAGGGAATTATATTTTCTATTTTATCATAACTGATTGGAGATATAAAAGCTATTGCACCCTGATGGTTTTTAGTAGTTAAGCGATTAAGTTTTTCAACTGGAACCAATTGAAAACCAATTTCTTGATCTTTCAGCAAGGCACGCAATTCAAGTATAATACCACCGGTTAATCCTCTTTGCAAGAACAAATTCTCTATTTCTTTTCCACTTTTAATAGCCTCAATAATAGCACGAATTCCAAATACCATTTGGTTAGACTCGTGGACTTCATGCTCACGTTTTCTTTTAAAGGGGCTACCGTTCATTTTATGATTTTATTTATTGGCGAAGGTAGATATAATTTCCATTTTCAAATAAAATAGTATGATAATTAGCAGGTGGTTTTGGATTATTAACATGAAAAAAAATTATTAACACTCAATTTAAGGTACTTTAAAGACAGTTTATTGAAGATATTAACATATTTTTTTGTTTTAATGTTTATAAAATAGTCGAAAATTTCAGTCAATTAACAAGAAATAAATCAATCCATATTTTTGTGTGAAAAACTTAAACAATTGGACTCCATTTTTTATATACTTTTGTTATTATGAGTTTAGGTCAGGAACAAGAATATAATAAAGGCACAAAGGGTACATTTTCTGCTGATCGCAGAAATAAATTGACTACTATGGCTAGTGGATTAGGCAAACTTCCACCACAAGCCATAGATCTAGAGGAAGCAGTTCTTGGTGCATTAATGTTGGAAAAAGATGCTTTATCAGCTGTAATTGATATTTTAAATCCAGCAGTATTTTACAAGGATAGTCATCAAAAAATATTTGAAGCTATTCAGTTTTTATTTCAAAAGTCATCACCCATTGATATCCTAACTGTAACAGCTCAATTAAGACAACAGGGTGATTTAGAAATGATTGGAGGTGCATATTATATCACCGAACTTACCAATCGCGTGGCATCTGCAGCAAATATTGAATATCATGCCCGTATAATTTCGCAGAAATTTATTCAACGTGAACTGATTAGAATTTCTACAGAAATTATCAGTAAATCATATGAAGATACAACCGATATTTTCGATCTTCTAGATCATGCAGAGAAAAATTTATTTGATATAGCACAAAACAATTTACGCAGAGATTCTAGAAAAATGGATGAAATCATCCGTGAATCCTTGGATAATCTCGAAAAAATAAAAGATAAAGTTGATGGATTAACTGGTGTTGCTTCTGGTTTTACTGCTCTAGATAGAATAACCTCTGGATGGCAACCCTCTGATCTAGTAATTATTGCTGCAAGACCAGCAATGGGTAAAACAGCCTTTGTTTTGAGTTGTGCTAGAAATGCAGCTGTTCAGTTTAATAAGCCTGTAGTATTCTTTTCATTGGAGATGTCATCAGTTCAGCTTGTTAATCGTCTTATTTCTGGAGAAACAGAAATTGAACAAGAAAAAATTAGAAAAGGACATTTGGCTGAATGGGAATGGCAGCAACTTCATTCCAAAATCGGCAAATTAACGGAAGCTCCCCTATTTATAGATGATACACCAGCCTTAAATATTTTTGAATTTAGGGCTAAATGTAGGCGTTTGAAGGCTCAATACGATATTCAAATGATTATCATCGATTACTTACAATTGATGCATGGAAAAAGCGATGGAAAAGGTGGCAACCGTGAACAAGAAATTGGTAGTATTTCAAGAGCATTAAAATCTGTAGCTAAAGAATTAAACGTACCGGTTATTGCTCTATCACAATTAAGCCGTGCAGTAGAAAACCGTCCTGGAGGAAGTAAAAAGCCTATGCTTTCCGATTTGAGGGAATCTGGATCAATTGAACAAGATGCTGATATGGTATTATTCCTTTATCGTCCTGAGTATTACGGTTTAACTGAAGATGAAGAAGGGCGTTCAACAATAGGAATTGGTGAAGTAATTATTGCAAAACATAGAAACGGAGAAACTGGTACAGTACCACTTCGATTTGTAGGTAAATTTGTAAAATTTGTTGATTTAGAAGAAGATTTTAGTAGCCCCTCTGGTGCTACCCCTAATCCATTTGCTGGCATTTCCCCTTCTAATGAATTTGAGAAGCCTAATAACTTTATAATTAGACCATCTCGAATGGATGATATGCAGGATGAAGATCTATTTTAATCAATAAGAACCACAAAAAATTATATAAAAATCCCTAAAAGAACTCCTGCAAGGATTAATAGAGGGGTTTTTATCTTTGTAAATTGCAATAAGAGGATAGTTATAATTACTAGTCCAATAGATTGAAAATCTACACCTACCGGTTTAAGTAACAGAAAAAAAGCTGCTACCATGAAGCCAACTGAAACAGCATTAATTCCTGATAATGAATTTTTTATACGTGTAATCTTCTTTAAATCATTCCAAAAAGGTACAATAAAAAGAATTAGAATTAAACCTGGTAAATTTATTCCCAAAACGGCAATAAAACTTCCCATTATTTGACCGTAAAAACTATAACCCGCATTTTTCAGGGTCATTCCTCCTACAAAAGATGTAAATGAAAATGTAGGCCCTGGTAAAGCTTGCTGAAAGGCATAACCAGATAAAAACTGATTGGAGTCTAAATAGCCTTTCATTTCAACAAATTCAGTATACATAAATGGAACAAGTACCTGTCCGCCACCAAAAATCATAATCCCATTACGATAAAAATTTTCAAACAAACGAATGGGTAAACTGAATGGAGATGTTCGATTAATTAATGCACCTAAGGCCGCAAATAATAAAAGAACGCCGATAAAATAAGCTATTTTGCGCGGATTTATATTTGAAAATAGCTTAAATCTAAGACTATTCTCTTCTGCAGCTGTTTGAATAGTAGAAGAAACTATTCCTCCAACTAAAATTAGAATTGGGAAGGCATAAGCATTTCTTAAAATTAAAGTCGCAAATAAGGAACCTATGGCTAACCAAATAGCAGTATGTGATTTTAATACCACGTGAGAAAATGAAAAAGCAGCATATCCAACAATTCCTACTGCAATAGGTTGAATATATTCTAATACTTTATCGAATTTTTCCTTTTGACCTAAAATCGTATAACTCAAAACAGCTAAGCACATTAATGCAGTTGAAGGAAGTATCCAAATAAAAAAAGTAATTAAAGCCAAAGGTAATCCACCCACTTTGTAAGCAATACCAACTAAAGTTTGAGTTGAGGAAGGACCAGGAAGTATTTGCGTTAGTGCGTTAAGTTCAAGCAATTCATTTTCAGAGATATATTGCCTTTTTTTGACAAAGTTTTTAAGCATCATGCCCAAATGAGCTTGTGCCCCACCAAAGGCGGTTAATGTAAACCAAATCACATCATAAATAAATATCAACTGCCGTTTGGTCCACATTTTATTTAATCGTCTTCGTAATCTAAACCTACAGCAGAATTGTAAACTGCTTGTAACTCCGAAAAAGCGTGATTATCACCAGCTTTTCTAGCAATTTGCATACCTTTTTGATAAATAAGAATAGCTTCAGGCTTTCTTTCTAAACGTTCATACAATTTTCCGGCATGATAATAAGTGCCAACATAATCAGAATGTTGTGTCATTAAATCATCATAATAAAACAATGCTTTCTCTAAATCATTCTGACTTAAATATTCGGTTGCTATTGCATACTTTAAAAAAGGGTCCGTAGGCTCATTTTCAAGAAAACTCAAAAGCTTTTGTAAACGTATATGATGCATCGTATTATATCTTTTTTAAGTAGATTTGTAAAAAGAGAAATCTATATGAAAATATTAGTTTGTATAAGTAACGTACCCGATACAACAGCAAAAATAAGTTTTAACGGTGATAATACACAATTCAATACTACGGGTATTCAATATATATTAAATCCATACGATGAAATTGCTTTAGCAAGAGCTATAGAATTGGCCGAAAACGGTAAAGGGACAGTAACAGTGATTCATGTTGGAGATATAAACTCAGAGCCAACAATCAGAAAAGCTCTAGCCATTGGTGCTGACGATGCAGTACGTGTAAACTCAGCTCCTAGAGACGCTTATTTTGTTTCATGTCAAATTGCAAACTATGCAAAAGATAAAGGATTCGATTTAATCTTAACTGGGCGTGAATCAATAGACTATAATGGCTCGCAAATTGCTGCGATGTTAGGAGAATTATTAAACATTCCTTCCATCTCGATTGTTAAAAAAATAGAGACTGACGGGAACAAAGCAAGTGTGCTTAGAGAAATTGAAGGTGGTAAGGAAATTTTGCAAGTTTCATTCCCATTTGTAGCTAGTTGTGCTGAGGGTGTGGCAGAGCCCAAAATACCGAATATGCGAGGTATCATGTCGGCAAGAACAAAAGTTCTTGAAGTGATTGATGCAGTAGAGGTAGAAGAATTAGTAAAATTCACTTCCTATTCAGTTCCTGCTGCAAGAGGTGCAGTTAACATGCTTTTAGATAGCGAAGTAGAAAAACTTGTTAATCTGTTGCACTCAGAAGCAAAAGTTATTTAATAAATCATCAGTTTTAAATCCCAATAAAAGGGCTAAACTTAAAAATATGTCGGTTTTAGTATACGTTGAGAATGCAAGTGGTAAATTTAAGAAATCCACATTTGAAGTAGTTTCATATGCTGCAGCAGTATCAAAGCAGTTAAATACAGAATTAATCGCCATCTCAATTGGAGATGTTGACCAATCTGATTTAAATAAACTTGGAAATTTTGGTGCTAAGAAAGTGTTAAATGTCAGCAATGATCAATTAAAAACTTTTGTAAACCAAGCTTATGCATCCATTATTGCAGCAGGTGCAAAAAAAGAAGATGCTACAATTGTGGTTCTATCAAATTCTTTTACTGGAAAAGGCCTTTCGCCACGTGTTGCGGTAAAATTGGGTGCGGGACTTGTTGATGCTGCAGTAGAGCTTCCAAAAATCGAAAATAATGTACTCAGCGTTAAAAAAACAGCGTTTTCTGGAAAAGCTTTTGCAACAGTTGAATTAACATCAGCAATAAAAGTGATTGCATTAAATCCAAATTCTTATCAGATTAATGAAACTAATGATGTAGCTGTAGTCGAAAATTTTGCTCCTGAATTGAAAGATTCAGATTTTGGAACAATGGTTTCTGAAATTGTGAGAGCTAGTGATAAAATTGCTCTACCAGATGCCGAATTAGTCGTTTCTGCTGGTCGTGGCATGAAAGGTCCTGAAAATTGGGCTATGATTGAGGAGCTCGCAAAAACACTTGGAGCAGCAACAGCATGTTCAAAACCTATTTCTGATGCTGGTTGGAGACCACATGAAGAACACGTTGGCCAAACAGGTATAGCAGTAAGTCCGAATTTATACATTGCCATTGGAATTTCTGGTGCCATTCAACATCTAGCAGGTGTAAGCTCTTCAAAAACTATTGTTGTAATAAATAAGGATCCTGAAGCACCATTTTTCAAAGTGGCTGATTATGGTATTGTTGGTGATGCATTTGAGGTTGTTCCGAGATTAATTGATGCTGTTAAAGCTTATAAGGCGCATTCTTAAAACATTTTTTTGTTTTAATTCATAACAATTGAGGCTTTTTTATGAAGAAGATTAAACTAGATATTGTAGGCTTATCTTACAGTCAGACTCAATCTGGTGCATATGCATTGGTATTAGGAGAAGTGCACGGACGAAGAAGGTTGCCTATAATAATAGGAAGTTTCGAAGCTCAAGCAATAGCCATAGAAATTGAGAAAATGACTCCTAGTAGACCTTTAACTCACGATCTTTTTAAATCATTAGCAGAAAACTATCATTTAAATATCCAGGAAGTAATAATCTATAATCTTGTTGATGGAATATTTTATGCCAAATTAATCTGTTCAGATGGCAAAAAAACAAGTGAGATTGATGCTAGAACGTCTGATGCAATAGCTTTAGCTGTGCGTTTTGACTGTCCCATTTATACCTATGAGTTTATTTTAGCTAGTGCAGGAATTGTAATTGAAGGAAATGATTTCGTTTTTCTTGAAAATTTAGAAGTGCCAAAAGAAGAAAAAGTAGCAAGTACTACTTTAAATTATAATGCACTCTCCGAAGATGAATTAAAAAACAAATTAAAAGAGGCCCTTTCTGAAGAGGCTTATGAAAAAGCTGCCAACATTCGTGATGAACTTTCAAGAAGAAAATCTTCATGATTTTTCGAATAATTCATTATTTATAAATCTTATTCCTAAATTTCACGATTAATTCAGTTTTATTCATTCTATGGAAAGATTTACAGGTCTTATTGGCGTTTTTTTAATTTTTGGTATCGCTTTTTTAATGTCTAACAACAGAAAAGCGATTAATTATAGGTTAGTTCTTTCTGGAATAGCTATACAATTAGCACTTGCAATTTTTATCCTTAAAGTTCCAATTGGAAAAGCAATCTTTGCTTGGCTAGGTGCTGCAGTGACTAAAATCCTTAATTTCTCACAAAAAGGTGCAGAATTTGTATTTGGACCCCTAGTTAATTCTGTTAACATGGGTAAAGCTTTCGGAGCTGGAAATGAGTTTATCTTTTTCTTCAATATTATACCCACCATAATATTTGTTGCGGTTTTAGTGAGTGTAGCCTATTATTTAGGAATTATGCAAAGGATTGTGAAATTCATCGCTATGATTGTTTATAAGCTTATGGGTGTGTCTGGATCAGAAGCCTTATCAAACGTTGCCAGCGCCTTTGTTGGTCAGGTAGAAGCTCAAATCATGATAAAACCTTATTTAAAAGGTATGACCATGTCTGAACTTTTAGCATCTATGACCGGAAGTATGGCCTGTATTGCTGGTGGGGTAATGGCAGTATACATTGCAATGGGTGTACCTGCAGAATATTTAATAGCTGCAAGTTTAATGGCTGCTCCAGCTGCTCTTGTTATATCTAAAATTGTTTGGCCTGAAACTGAGATTTCAGAAACAAAAGGAAGAGTATCATTAGAAATTAAAAAAACAAATGCTAATCTAGTAGATGCAATATCACATGGTGCAAGTGATGGATTAAAGGTTGGTTTAAATGTAGTAGCCATGCTTATTGGATTTATTGCAATAATTGCTTTGGTCGATTTTGTATTAGGAAAAATAGGTTTGGGATTAAGTAGTTTAGGCCTTTCACTTTCATTTATAGGAATTAATTTACAGACCCTAAGTCTAAACCAAATTTTAGGATCATTATTCTCTGTTTTTGCTTATGCAATGGGAGTTCCAGGAAAAGATATTCAGGTGGCTGGTTCTTTAATGGGAACTAAAATGGTTATAAACGAATTTGTAGCCTATCTAGATTTGGTAAAAATCAAGGAAACACTTGATCAAAAAACAATACTAATAACCAGTTTCGCATTATGTGGTTTTGCTAATTTTAGTTCAATAGCTATACAAGTTGGCGGTATTGGAGAACTTTCTCCAGAAAGAAGAACAGACCTTGCTAAACTAGGTATGAGAGCATTAATTTGTGGTACACTTGCCTCCTATTTATCAGCAACGATTGCTGGCATTTTGATGTAAATATCATTTTATTAAAATATTTAAACAAAAAAAATCCGGTGAAAATTATCACCGGATTTTTTTTGGATTTAATTAACTAGCGTTTTGCTAAATCAACATATTCGCGAACTACCTCACCAGTAAATATCTGTCTAGGACGTCCAATTGGTTCTTTATTTTCACGCATTTCTTTCCACTGTGCAATCCATCCCGGTAAACGACCTAGAGCGAAAAGTACAGTAAACATATCAGTAGGGAAACCTAAAGCACGATAAATAATACCAGAATAGAAGTCAACATTTGGATATAGCTTACGCTCCACAAAATATGGATCATTTAAGGCTGCTTCCTCTAATTTCTTAGCAATATCTAAAACAGGATCATTAATACCTAATTTATCAAGAATATCATCACAAGCCTTTTTAATAATTTTGGCACGTGGATCAAAGTTTTTATAAACACGGTGACCGAATCCCATTAAACGGAAACTGTCATTTTTATCTTTTGCTTTGTTTATCCACTTATCAGTATCGCCACCATCATTCTTAATTTGCTCAAGCATTTCGATAACTGCCTGATTAGCACCACCATGTAAAGGACCCCAAAGTGCTGAAATACCTGCCGATATAGAGGCATATAAATTACAATCTGAAGAACCAACAATACGTACCGTTGAAGTAGAACAATTTTGTTCATGATCCGCATGTAGAATAAACAATACGTTCATCGCTTTGACAATTACAGGATCAATTTGAATCTCTTCAGTACGCTGACCGAAAGTCATGTTTAAGAAATTACTTACATAATCAAGCTTGTTTTGAGGATAGATAATTGGATGCCCTAAAGATTTTTTATAAATCCAAGAAACTACTGTTGTCATCTTGGCAAGTAGTTTTATAATGGTTTGGTTTAACTCCTCGGCTGATTGCTTAGAATTTAAAGATTCAGGATAAAAAGATGATAATGAGCAAATTAAAGAAGACAATTGCCCCATTGGGTGTGATTTCGATGGAAAACCATCAAAAAACTTCTTCATATCCTCATGAATCAAGGTATGTCTCGAAATATCAGATTGAAAAGAATCTAACTGGCTTTGAGTTGGAAGATTACCATAAATTAATAAATAAGCAACTTCAATGAAAGTAGATTTTTCAGCTAATTCCTCAATTCCATAGCCTCTATACTTTAATATTCCCTCTTCGCCATCTAAGTAGGTGATTGCACTTTTTGTTGCACCTGTGTTTTTATAACCAGAATCAAGGGTTATAAAACCACTTACATCTCGTAATTTTGAAATATCAATGGCCTTTTCGCCTTCAGTACCAGTTATTATTGGTAATTCGTAAGTTTTTTCTCCTATTTGTAAGGATGCTGATTCCGACATAGTATTATAAAATGGTTATTAGACAAAACTAATAAATAAGCTCATTTAAGAGCTATTTTTCATGCAATGAATTGCAATATTTTTGTTAAAAAATCAAATAATAAGATAATTGATTGAAAATCCTCAAAATCATACTTTTAAATGAAACTGATTTTTAGAAATTTCTAAAAAATTATTTTTTCTCAATGGTTTCCTTCACTTCCCCACAGTTAAGCATTTCATCACCATAATAAGGATTTCTTATTTCAGTTTCTGATGCTAACCAATAGCCACCTTCTCCTTCATTTGCCATTGGGCAATATTGAACAAACATGCTTCCTGAAGCAATTTCAGCCTTTTTAAACATATTAATCAATTCATTACTTAAGCTAGTAAACAGGATTCTCTGTTTAGATAATGAACTTTCATTTGCTATATCACTAGCTAATTTAGCAGTGTTTTCAGATCCAGAAACTTTCGCTAGACTACTGGCAAGTTCTTTAGCTGCAGTTTGAGTTTGAAGTGAATCAGATAATACTAAAACATCCTTCAATTTTAAATATTGATCATATGCTAAATCGATATTTGCATCTGACAACTCTATTTCAACTGGCTTAGAAACGTTAATAGAATCGCTTTGCGTTGTTTCCTGTTCTTGCTTTTCAGCTTGATTACAAGCAGCAAAAACAAAAAGAAAGGAAAGAGCGGGAACAAATATTTTTATCTTATTCATGATTAATAATTTGGTTATTCAAATATCATTATTTTAAGCCAATTTGAGGAAGAAAAAATCCTATATGAGATTAATTTGACCTAATTAATTTGATTCTTAATAGTCTTAACATAAAGATCCTCTACTTTTTTACGTGCCCAATCAGTCTTTCTTAAAAATTTTAAGCTTGAGTTAATACTTGGATTGTCTGTAAAACAATTAATACGAATGAAAGAACCCAATTTTTCCCAGCCGTAAAAGTCAACCAAATAGATTAAAATCGCTTCTAGCGTTATACCATGTAGTGGATCTGAACTCATAAATAAATTTTGTTTTACAAATGTATCATGATCAGCATAAAAATAAACAATAATCGAATAAAGATTTAAAGGCAGCTTATTTTAATAGATTTGTATGCAATAATAATTTCAGCAATGATAAAATATAAATTAGGTGAGTTTGTTCGATTTGTAAACGAGCGTAGAGAGGGAATAATAACACGAATTATTGATGAAGAAACTATTGCTGTTACTGATGATGACGGATTTGAAATACCTGTTCTTGCAAGTCAGGTTACTCGTGTTCATGGGAAAAGTGATGTAGTTGATATCGAAGAAATTAAAAAAGATGTCTTAAATCAAAGCAATAAATTTATCTCAACAGGCTTATTTCTTGCCATTACAGATGATAAACGCGTTGGCTCAGTAGTATATTTTTATCTTGTAAATACGAGTTCTTGGGAAGTGTTATTCACTTTAAACACAGAAAAAAACCAAGAATATAATGGAGAATGCTCTGGAATACTGAAAGGCAATTCAAGCATTCAAATCTTTTCAGCGTCTTTAAACGAGCTAGATTTATGGCCTAAATTTCATATCCAATGCCTATTTTACAGCAATGGAAAACATGAATTTCAAAAACCCCTACTCTATTCTGATAAATTTAAGGCAAAAGATTTTTCAGGAGTAAAAAAGCATCAAAGTATATTGGCTAAAGACGCATGGATTATTCAATTAGACTCTCAAACTCCTTTAATTGACCCTCAAAAACTGAAAGAAAGCTTTTTTAGAGGAAGTGATGAAAAAATTGAAATCCAAAATCCAGGCAAAGAAATTGATCTTCATATCGAAAAACTAAGAGATGATTTTCACTTTTTAAGCAATTCTGAAATATTAAACATTCAGACAGATCACTTTAAAAAGTGTTTAGATGCTGCCATTGTACACAAACTACAATCAATAATTTTTATTCACGGAACAGGTAATGGAACTTTAAGGACAGAGCTGCACAAGTTTATCTCTAAACATCCCCAAGTAAAAACCTACATGGATGCTAGAAAAGAAAAATTTGGTTATGGCGCAACTGAGGTGTTTTTTAAATAATAAAAACCTTGTTTTTGAAGGTTTTTAATGCTTTAAAGCGATTTAAATCAAAATTCACTACCTTTGCACGCTATTTAGGAGACTGAAAAGTCTGATTATTAAAAATTTCTATTCATTCAAATAAAATCCGACGTTCCGAATATTATGTTCAACCTTGAAATTGAAAAAAGAAAAACATTTGCAATTATTTCTCACCCAGATGCTGGTAAAACTACATTGACAGAGAAATTCTTGCTGTTTGGAGGTGCAATTAATACTGCTGGGACAGTAAAACGGAATAAGGCCAATCAGAGTAGCACTTCAGATTTCATGGAAATTGAAAAGCAAAGAGGAATTTCTGTGGCTACCTCAGTTATGGGATTTGAATATAATGGGAAAAGAATTAATATTTTAGATACACCAGGCCATAAGGACTTTGCAGAAGATACTTACCGGACTTTATCTGCCGTTGATAGTGTTATTTTAGTTGTAGATAGCGTGAAGGGAGTTGAGGAACAAACGCAAAAACTGATGGACGTTTGTCGTATGCGGAACACTCCCGTAATCATTTTCATCAACAAACTTGACCGTGAAGGTAAAGATACATTTGACCTACTCGATGAACTTGAAAACAACTTAAACATTAGTGTATGCCCTCTTTCTTGGCCAATTGGACAAGGTCATAATTTTAAAGGTGTATATAATATTTA
>NZ_JBIIPN010000145.1:0-6093 GCF_044342615.1 Daejeonella sp.
CAGGTAATACTTTCATAGCCACGTAAATTTCGCAGGAGATTATTTTTCATAATCGCGGTACGTACTACAGGCAAATATTCGCCAACCGATGTTTTTAACAAATCTAAATAGGATTTTGGCCCATAAAAATTTGGATTATACAATAAATTACCTTCATTCAGAGTCATACTACCACAAAAAAACAGATCATAATTTTTATTAAGCACCAAATTTTTGAGATGAACCAAGGCGCCATCCTTTAGAAGATCATCCGAGTCTAATAGGACTGAATATTGATATTTGGCATGTAATATTCCTGTATTTTTAGCTTGGGCCACACCGGCATTTACGTCATGCTTAATCAATTTAATTTGATCATGTTTTAAATAATTTTGCAGTGAACTTTCGGTATTATCGGTAGAACCATCATCTACAACGATAATTTCTGAACAATCAGACCAATTTTTCTGAATTAAAATACTATTGATGGCCCTTCTAACCTTTTCAGATCGGTTATAGGTTGGAATTACGAATGAGAATAACATAATTACCGATTATAAATTAAAGCTGGATTGAGCTCAGTTGAAGGCTTAAGCTTATCGAAATGAAGAATACTAAAATATAGGAATAAGGTAGGCCCATCAGCACTTAAAAGCCAGGCATTATGTGCTGAAGCATTTATTGAAACAGCGATAAAGGAGAAGCATAAACATAATAGCAAAGCATTTTCCCTCTTTCTAATCTCTTTGAGAGCAGGATAAGCAATTCGAAAAACTCCACCATAAATAAAGAGCAAAAATCCTAGACTTAGAAAAGGCCCGAGATAAGTCATAAACATTAAATAGGCATTGTGAGATGTAATTCCACTCGAAAACACTTGATTTCTATAGATTACATCACCCCAGGTTTTACCATAAAATACAAGTCCGAGGGGGTATTCAGAATATATTCTTAAATTTTCAGCAGTAAGCAATGAACGATTATGCTCGGGATCATTATTGATGTTTTTTGCTACAATATTATCTCTACTATTGACATCGTTTTTCAAGACTAAATTGTAAAATGCAATACTAAAAATCACTGCAATGGTAATTAATAAAACAGCTTTAAAACGATAAGCAAGAATCAAAAACAATGAAATTGAAAAGGCAAAAGTGACAAAAACGGAGCGTTGCATACCTAAATATATGAGCACCAAGCATGTTAAAAAAGCCAATAACCTAATAAAAAGCGGCTTTCGGAATAAAAAAGTATAGATTAATAAAAAGGGTGTAAAGGCTGCTAGTTGGTATCCAAATGTAAATTGGGTGGTTGAAATACCTGCGGGACTTTGTAAAATAACATCGTCTACAAGTAGTGCCCTAAGTCCATCTACCCCCACAAAATAATTATTTAACACCAAGACTAAAGCTGAAACACCCAACAAAATAAAAAAGATGAAGACAGATAAATTATACCTTGCGGTATTTGAGCCAATGAAATAATTGAAGAAAAACAGACAAAGTATAAAATTTAGCAAAGTGGCAAAAAATGACGGATAATCACCAATTCCAATAACATAATAACTAATCAGAGCTAAGCTAAAAGCGATTAGTTCTTTTGAATAAACTAATTCTTTGCCACCTTCTCTAAAAAGTAATATCAACGGAAAACCAAAAAGTAATGGAGCTGGGAGTCTGAATGATTCGGTCATAAAAATTCCAAAAGCGAGTGCATAGAGGTATAAAACCATAAACACAATAACAAATAGTCTCATAAGAATAGTTTAAAGAAAAGATTAAAAATTTATTAAGCAATTGACTTTAGGAACGTGTTTACAAAGGAATTGCCATCAGAAATGACATTTTTATAAGCCTGTTGACCGTTATGAGCAATTTCCCGATAATTACTATAGTTTGCAGTAAGGTATTCAAGCACTTCGGGCAGATCATTCATATCCCAGGAAACAGGAAAGTAGGTTTCAAATGGTTTATATACATCTGGATAGGTATTTAAATGTTCCATCGAAGGTTTCACGAGTAAAGCTCCCGCAACAAATGTTTCAAAATCGCGGTAACAAACTTCTCCCCAACCATAGGGACTAACACTAAGTTTTGAATTTCTAAGTTCTTTCCAATATTTATCCTTTGGAATCGGACTTCCGGCAGCAATTTTCATATTCAGCTGACTAAGGAAACTAAGCGTTGCATTTCTTTGTTGCATCACTTTGTTAAGCCCATTGTCTTCTTTGTGAATGGTACCTCTAAATGTTAAATCGAGATCTCTTTTGCTACTGGGCTTACTAAATTTTAGAGGATACAATCCATAGCTTAAATAATTGCTGAGTCTGCTTAATTTATATCCAAAATATCTATAATCATTAAATCCAAGATTCCAACCTAAACGAATCTTCTTGAGTTGATCTTTTGGACATGCAGGAAAAGGATAATCAGGTTTATTAGAATTTGCATCATTAAGCCATACCCTCAATTCATTTTTGATATTTGGATTGGTGTAATAATTTAGATCTTTTAAAACCTGCTTTTTTAAAAATATATCTACATAAGGTATTAGAGAGAAATCACTCGAACCACTTGAATCGGAAGCATCAAACCATATTAGTTTAGCCGTCGATCGTCTAACTTCGGTCAAATAATTAATTAAATATTCTTGATCTTGCCTCTGCTCAGTATAAATATTTTTCCCTTTTTCAAAATATCTAGAGTGTATAAATAGATAATCGGAGTCGGGTAACTTTTCATCAAGGTGACTATTAAGAAATTGTATCTGAACCCCATTTTCTTTAAACTCGGATTTCCATCTATGAAATGGATGAGTTTCAGAATAAAACCGCTGCGAAGGCCAGTCAATTATTTTAAGAGTTTTCATAGGTAGCTAGGAGTTTTAATATCAATTTGATTTAAAAGATTTTAGAGAATCAGAATTGATTTATCAATGAAGAATAAAGGCTATTTAGAAAGAATACTTTTAATTGTTAAGAGTATAATTTTCAGATCAATCCATAAATTATTATGATCTATATAGCGCAAATTTTGAGCAATTTTCAATGGAATGATATGTTCAATATAAAATGCTTCTGGATTTTGGGCTTTAGCAAGCATCTGACTTTCATTGATATAATCAATTGATGCCCAATCGGTTAATCCAGGTTTAACAGTTAAAATTCGGAGTTGAACCTGATCGTAAAGAGCCACATATTTTGAAACTTCAGGTCTTGGTCCCACAAAACTCATATCACCTTTTAAAATATTGAACAATTGAGGTAATTCATCGAGTTTATATTTTCTAAGAAAGTATCCAAAACGAGTAATTCTATCATCTTGATCACCAATAGTTAATAAGCTACCCTTATCGGCACCAATCTTCATACTTCTGAATTTTAACAAGTTAAATGGTGTATTATTTCGACCAACACGAACTTGTTTATAAAACACTCCTCCTTTCGAATCAAATAGAATAACTACTGCAATAATTATCAGCAAGGGGAGTATAATAATGATTCCAAATAGTGAAAAAAACACATCAAATATTCTTTTAGCAATCATAATAAAACAGATTAGGTAGTGATTTCAACAAGAGTTTTCTGATTCACAAGAGATTGAATTTTATCAATTACATTTTCAATGATATAGTCGATTTCTTCTTCTTTTAGCTGGGGATAAATAGGTAAAGAAATTTCGCAAGAATACTGTTTAAAGCTGTTGGGGTAATCACTCATGCGATATCCAATACTTTTAAAATAGGTGAGCATAGGCATAGGAATAAAATGAACATTTACATTTATTCCAGCTTCCATAATTTTATCAATGAGTTGATCTCTCTCCTCTTCGCTAATATTTTTTATACGTAGTGGAAATAAATGATAAGATGATTCACGATTTTTATCCTTTAAAACAGGTTCAATAAACCAATCATAATGAAGAAATGCGTCACTATATTTTTTGGCTATTCTCTTTCTCTCAGGAAGTAGTGAATTCTTATATTTTCTTAGTTGGGCCAAGCCTATGGCAGCGCAAATGTCTGGCATATTAATTTTTAAACCCTTAAAAATGATGTCATACCTCCAGTTATTGCCGATTGATTTGCTAAAGGCATCCTTAGTTTGCCCGTTTAATGAAAACATTTTCAAAAAACTATATTCCATTTTGCAATCAAAAAGCTCTGGTAAATTCAAGCAAATACAGCCTCCTTCAGCTGTAGTAATGTTTTTTACAGCGTGAAATGAGAAAATGGTAATATCTGCTTTCAAGGCAGAGGGCATATCATTATACAAAGCTCCAATAGAATGTGCAGCATCTGAAATAAGGAGTATACGACCTAAAATTGATTGTTTTTCGGATTCAGGAATAAATAATGCTCTAACATTAGGCTCCTTAATCAGTTTATTAATTGCATCATAATTACATGGTAAACCTGCAATATCGACAGCTAAAATAGCCTTAGTTTTATTGCTTATAGCTTCCTTTATCTTTGCTGGATTAATAGTCAAATCATCTAAAATATCAACCATAACAGGCTTGGCACCACAATGCAATACACAAAGTGCAGTAGCACAATATGAATAAGCTGGAACAATAACTTCATCACCATCACCAACCCCAAACCATTTAAGCATCATAATTGCCCCACTAGTCCATGAATTAACACAAACAGCCTCTTTTGAGCCAGTTAATGATACCATTTCCTCTTCAAGAGCTTTAACTTTAGGTCCAGAAGTAATCCATTTAGAATTTAATGTGTCCATAACTTGATCTATAACTGATTGATCAATAAAAGGAGGAGAAAAAGGTATTTTCATAATCGTATTTTTTAAAGAAGACACATGAACTGAAGAAGAAAATTTTTGAGAATGATCAAATTTTGAGTAATCTGATCCAACTAGGTACTAAATATTATATTTTGCCATTGAGTAGAGATACTTTTGAGCGAATTTGTTTTATTGATTTTTTTCGCATTAATGGCAATTCTATCCTTTAAAACTGTATCTGTTAAAATCTCAATAATTCCAGATCTAAGCTCTTTTACATTATCCTTTTGAACTAAAAGTCCGTTTTTTTGATGTCTTATAATCTCAGAAGGACCAAATTCACAATCCATTGCTATACAGGCACATCCGAAACTCATAGCTTCAATTAAAGCATTTGGATAACCTTCATTTCTAGATGGCAATACAAACAATTCAGCTTGGGCATAATAATCTTGCAGGTTTGATTTTAAACCGATTAATTTAACTTTCTTCTGAAGCCTTAGATATTGTATTTTCTGCTTCAAGACTTCATATTCTTGACCCTCACCAGCAATTAATAGATCTATATTTTTAAGCTTTAGTGCTGCAAAAGCATCAATAAGTCGGTCGAAACCTTTTTCATGAGATAAGCGCCCAGCTCCAAAAATGAATTTTCGATTATTAACTTTTAATTTCGAAGGATTTCCTAGGTCTGTTATCGGGTTATGAATAATTTTAAAATTGGATAATTTTTCAAAACCTGAATACATTTTCAAACAGCTTTCAATTCCTTTTGCAGGGACTACTATGGCACGAGCATTTCGATAAATAATACTTAAAACTGCTTTAAAAATATAGTTTTGAGTTTTAATGCTGTGCTCTGGCGTTGTTCTCTCTGAAACTATAAAATCTGTTTTGGTAATCATTGCTGATAAACCAGACCATAAATTAGATGTAGTCATGAATGAAATAACGCATTCAGGTTTTTCATTTAAGAATAAATAACTAAGTTTTAAAAATGTTATGCATGCATAATAAATTCTTGAGGTTTTGCTATTTGAACTTCTTTTTAGCAGGTAAGTAACTTCAAGATCTTTAGGTAATTTATATACCGTTTCAGCATAATTGAGGCATACTATTTTTACAGGGATTTTACGATTATGGAAATCAATAGCTAATGTACTGAGTACGCGTTCAGCCCCTCCACCTTCCAAGGTATTTATTACAAAAAATACAGTCTTTTTCCTTGAATTTCGATTTAGGATGTCCATTCAAAAGCAATTAAACGAGAGTAATTAATGTATTTATAGCCTTTTGAAATTTGAAATTTTTAACATCAAAAAGAAAATATTGCATTAAATAAATTTTCAATAATTCCTTTTTATGTT
>NZ_JBIIPN010000146.1:0-6090 GCF_044342615.1 Daejeonella sp.
ATAAAATTGGAAACAAAAGAAATATTCACAACAATATTCTCTGAACTCTATAGTTCACAATAGTAAATTCTTTAAAGGGTAAAATGCGGTAAATTTCAAAATCCAATAATACAGTCTAGTTTTAATGAAAATTAGATTAATTCATGAGCTGTTTTCATCTTTTTATACGCTAAGTAATTAAACAAAATCACTGAGGTTAAGATTATTAAACCGAAAAATTCTCTTGTATTTTCAATCCAGGGTGTGGATGCTTTCATACCAACTACTATATTTTCTAATTGATGTTCAAAAAGCCAGGTCAATACACCATTTTTACTGAAAAATAAAAAAACACAATACCCTGTAAATAATGCAACTAAGTAAAGACTTAACCTTGGAAAAAAATACCCTGAAATGCTTTAAATGAAATTAAAGCACCTATCAAATAAATTGTAATCCACAGATAAGGATCTGGATCATTATATTGCAATCCTGCAGAAACAATAAAAAGCAAACAAAATACTAGATTAAATATTTTCATTTAAATAATTAACTATTGACTAGCTCAACACGTTTTGATTTCCTAGTTAAAAAATGAATTATCAACCAAGCAAATAAATAGGTAAGTCCGCAGATAGTAAAAATAAGATTATAACCACCTGTTAAATTACCTGCAGACTTATAAATATCCAATAAATATCCCACAAGAATTGGAAAGAGAATCCCTCCTATTGCTCCCATCATTCCACCGATTCCAACTACTGAACTAACAACCTCTTTAGGGAACATATCAGATGCCATGGTGAATATATTTGTCGCCCAGGCCTGATGTATAGCAACTGCAAGACTAATTAAAATCACTGCAGTCCATTTATCTGTAACAAATTGAGAAATGGCAATCATAATTACTAACTCACATAAAGCAAAGAGTAAAAGAACGGCCTTTCTTGCTTTTAATATTGCCCAACCACGATTAATAAGTTGGGATGAAAAATAGCCCCCAGCAATGCTTCCAATAGTAGTAGCACCATAAATAATCATTAACTCAAGACTAATTACCTTCAAGTCTAAGTTAAAGGTAGAGGAAAAATAGGAAGGCAACCAAAAGAGAAAAAACCAAAAAATTGGATCAATAAAAAATTTGCCTGTTACAAATGCCCAAGTTTGCGGAAATGTGAATAGTTTAGCCCAAGAGATTTTTACAGAGCTTTGCACCTGATCTTTTACATCATCCTTGTCACTCTCAATATAATTCAATTCCTCAAGACTTAATCTTTTCTGTTTTGATGGGATTTCATAAAGCCATAACCAGAATAAGAGCCATACAAAACCCATAGCACCAGTAATCCAAAATACTTCCTGCCAACCATAATTCTGCATGATTATTGGCACTACAATTAGGGCAACAACAACACCAATAGCGGTTCCAGAATTAAATATCCCAGTAGCCAATGCACGTTCTTTTTTAGGAAACCATTCAGAAACAGCCTTCATTGCTGCTGGAAAATTACCTGCCTCTCCTATTCCTAAAGATAATCTTGCGATACTAAAGCCCGTCACAGATTTAGCCAAAGCATGACCCATACCAGCCAAACTCCAGAATACAACCGCTACACTATAACCAACTTTAGTTCCAACTTTATCAATGAATCTGCCCGAAAGCAATAAACCAACCGCATATGCAAAAGAAAAAGCAGACATAATCTTACCAAAATCAGACTCTGTCCATTGAAACTCCAATTCGAGAGTTGGTTTAAGCAAGCCAATAATTTGTCGATCTAAATAATTAATTACCGTACCTATAAAAAGAAGAGTTACAATTAACCAGCGATAATTTTTTCCTTTAGGAGCAGTCATTTTAGGATATTTTAAGATATTTTAAGAATTCAGAGATATTTTATCAATATACTTTTTAAAATGAAGTTCAAGACCTTTCCAATCTTCATTATTTATCAGGTTTTTATCAAACAGCTGACTTCCAATTCCGAATCCATCAGCACCAGCCTTCATAAAAGCCTGAATATTATCAAGATTTATGCCTCCAGTGGGCATTAATTTTATTTGATTAAGAGGCGCTTTAACATCTAGAATGTATTCCGCACCAAGAGATGTTGCTGGATATACTTTCACCATGCTAGCTCCCAATTTCCATGCTTGGTAAATTTCTGTAGGAGTATAAGCACCAGGAAACACTGGTATATTGGATGATACACATGTTTTAACTACCTCTGCATCAAGAATTGGAGTAACAATAAACTGAGCACCAGCATCAAGAGCTAATTTTAAGTCCTTAGAGTTACAAACAGTTCCAGCGCCAATATTTAACTGTACCTTATACTTTTGAGTAGCAAATTTGATAATCTCATCAGCAAAAGGAGTGTTCATCGTAATTTCAATATTAGTTAAACCTGATGAAATATATACTGGAAGAATTTTTTCAACGATTTCGAAGCTTAAATTTCTAATTATCCCTACAATGGGTACAGCAGAAAAACTATCCCAAGAAAATGCTTGATTATTCATGAGAAGAATTAATTTGTGTATAAAATAATTGTATTTGACCTGCTATGGTGGCTTTATCGATCATTTCTGGTTTAATAAAAGTTATATTTTCACTAGGAAAAATAGTATCAAAAGCTAATTTATAATAATCATATAAATTATTGCCGCTACAAACAAAAAGATGATCAAATGATTTTTGATCAAGCTGTCTAATTTCGGTACCAATAAGCAATCCACTTAGATAAAATAAGTTTTCCTTTTTCGCAAAAGTTCCAAAAAGCTGATTGGTACGTACGGTAAAAAGGTTGTGTAGAATGGAAGATTTACTTGAGACCTCAATTCCCAGCAAAAAAGCATCAATTTCTGTCTTTGAAATCGATTCAGAATCGGACTCAACAGAATCTTTTAAAATGCTATGTTCTTTAATGATATTGAAAAGTTCGCCAGTCATGAACGTTTGAAAATCATGAATTAATCCATTTTTAACGAAAATATGTTTAGAATGGGTGCCAGGGAAAATAAAAACTAAATTCTTAGAATCTTGATTTTTTATTTCAATTAGTTTAATTAGTCCGATAAGCTGCGTTTCCTCGCCC
The DNA here is from genome assembly GCF_044342615.1 of Daejeonella sp. Classification (GTDB taxonomy): domain Bacteria; phylum Bacteroidota; class Bacteroidia; order Sphingobacteriales; family Sphingobacteriaceae; genus Daejeonella. The sequence goes on from NZ_JBIIPN010000146.1 coordinate 3,078, forward strand.
CGCATCACATCTTCAGAACTTTTTACCCCGGAAACCAAAAGCAATGGGCCCTTTCCATTAAAATTTTGAAATGTTTTGATGGAAGCAGTGCTACCAAGAGTATCAAAAGGGATTTCTGCGTAAGAGAGCTCTTCCATTCCTATGGATGAAGAAACCATTCCTGAAACGATTAAAGGAATATTCTGAATTGGAGTAGAAGTATTTTTAGCAAGCTCCTGAATGCATTCCATTAAAAATGAGCTATAAAAATCGAAGCGTGTTTTTTCTTTTTGCTCTTGCCAAGCTTTAAAAATAGATGCCACACCATTTTGAGAAAGAAATTCGGCTATAATCGAATAATCATAACTTGAAACAAGTCTTAATCTGAATGAGCTCGTCCCCCAATCACAGCACAAAACATACTTTTCTTTCAAATTTTGACTCACAATATAAAACTACTTGTTAACCCTTGATTTAAAGATAGCATCCAAATTACCAGAAATTAAATCATTTTCTGTGAACTTGCAATACAAAATATCTTTCGCTCCAGTTCTATCGCGGTCAAAAACAACATGAATATTTCCATCAATTGTTTGATCAGCATCAGGATAAGATACATTTTCACGCACATCGAGCAATAGTTTATGTGGCCAAGTTTTACCACCATCTTTTGAAAGAAAAGCGGTCATTTTATTACGTGTATTACTATTATTAGCAATTAGCAATAAATTCCCAGATGATAGTTTTCCTAAATAAAATCTACTTGAAGTTGTTGGGCCTGTTGCCGTAAATGTTTTTATTGGAGTCCACGATTTACCAAAATCACTACTATTGGTATAATAAATTCCTTTGGTAGTTCTAAGCATGGCCAATAAATCTCCAGAATTAGAAATTTGAACCAATTGAGGTTCATCATGAATTCGAAGATCTTCTTCAATATTGATTGAACTGTAATATTTGAGTTGATTTATATCTGAATTACTCGAATAAATAAAAACTCCATTTTTAGGGTAGTTTTTATCTAAATTCCCTCCCGAAAGCGGTTTATCAATATAAATTGGGAATAAAATTGTATTTTTTGATTCTAAGTAAAGAGGTTTATTACTCATTACACCATCGCTAAGTCGCAAAGATTTGGAAGTAGTAATTTTCTCTCCATTCCAAGCCATTTGTAGGGAATTAACTCCGCCAAATCCGTCCCAGATTAAATTATCTTTTGCGCTACCATAAAATAAGCGGATTGATCCTTGATGATCTCTCCACAACATTGGATCAAAGAAACGATGAGATTGGTTTTTGGGATAAACTACAAGTTGATCATTGAGCCAGCTTTTGCCGCTATCTAAACTAAGAGAAAGGGTAACATAATTACCTGGACCAGGTGCTGCTCCTCCCGAATACCATGCTACAAAAATTTGCTTTCCATCAGCACTTGCTGCAATAGTTGGGACCTGCTCAAAATTTCTATTTTTAATTCGCAAATCATCCGAGTTTGAGATTAGTTCGAAAATAGACGATTCACTTTCTGAATTATAAAGCGTTGATTTAGAGCCTTTTATTGCGCTACATCCTATAAACAAAAAAGGCGCTAATAGCGTGAAAGCTAGGTGGCTAAAGGACTTGATTTTCAATTGCAATTGGTATTTATAACAAAAAGAGTTAAACCTCTCTAGCGAGAAGTTTAACTCAGTGAATAATTTAAATCGAAGCCTTAGAAAGTTCTTCTTGAATCCTCTTAGCAACAATTTTATCTTCTCCTTTTTTAAGCATGAAGACGGTAATATTTATTGAATCTGGGCCAGTCATAACTTCTATCGAGGGGCTCCCATCCTGAAGATTTTTAAGTAGATCTTTAGGAGTAGTTTTAACTTTAGTTTGATCCCAAGAAATTTTAAGCGATGGCGTATGATTTGCTACTGGAGGAACAAAAGTTTCAGTACTTACACCATTTACTTTACCAGCAGCATTTTTAATATTATCCACTCTATCTTCCCACATTTTCCATTCAGCCACATGATCAGTATTGATATACTTTTCAAGAGCCACATACATTCCTAGAATTTCCTCCTTATTTACTTTCATACCACGGCCGATATTTCCGCCACTAGGTGGAGCGCTTAATCTAGCAGCTGCAATAAGGTCCTTTCTTCCCATTAAAAGTCCGGCGCTTTGGGGTCCGCAAATAGCTTTTCCACCAGATACACAGACTAGATCAAATCCAAGGTCGTTATACTTCCATAAATTCTCAACAGGAGGAACATCAGCAGCCATATCAATCATGGTTGGGACATTATATTTTTTCCCAATGGTAACAAATTCTTCATGTTTCACTAATCCCATTGGACCGCTAGAATTCAAGAACCACATCATGGCAGTTTTACTATTGATAGCTTTTTCCATTTCTTGCGCGGTTTCTACTTCAACAATTGTAGCTCCAGTATTGGTTAAAGCATGCACATAAGCCACATTATGAGCTTTTTGAACAATTATTTCAGACTTTTGAAAAGTAGAAAGATTAGGTAAGAGTGCCACCTTTTTACGATCCATACCTGTTAACACTCCAGCAGTGCCCAAGACTAAAGCCGACCAACAACCGGCAGTTACCATTGCAGATTCTGCATGGCACATTGCTGCGATTTTTTCACCCACTTTATCTTGAACTTCATTAATCATCACAAAGTGATTAGAAGAAGATTGAATGGTATCTACAACCTCATCATGCATTAAAGAAGCTGTCATGGTAGTATAAGTACCCGCTGCATTTATAAATGTTCTTAAACCAAGTTCTTTAATCACATCTCGTTTTGCAGAAGTGTTTTTTGCAAAAGATTGAAAAGGAATACCTGTTCCAATAGCGGCACCTGCTACAGGGGCTACTGAAAGATATTTTATAAGATCTCTACGTTTCATAATTTTCCGATTATTTTTTCATTTAAAATGATAAGAGGAGATTTAAATCTCCTCTTATCAAATAATTAACTAAGATACTTAATACAAATGTTTTTATTAAACATTTTGGAAAAATATCATTTTA
>NZ_JBIIPN010000147.1:0-6037 GCF_044342615.1 Daejeonella sp.
TTTTAATCATGTCTGCTGCCGAACCTTGAATTGGAGCATTGATCGCATTTCGCTCTGCAAAACCGCGTACCGTTTGGTTTGCCGAATTGATATCTCTTAGATAACGTCTGCGGCCCATAATTGTTTGCACGTATCCATTTTCTCTGGCAAAATTCATGGTATCACTCATGTATTTTTTTATTCCTGGATAGGTATTGAAGTAGTTTTCAATGATTTCTGCCGCTTCTTTTCGTGGTATGCTGAGGTTCTGTGAAAGTCCGAATGCCGACTGCCCATAAATAATTCCAAAGTTTACTGCTTTTGCATTTCTTCTTTGTGTGGAGGTCACTTCTTCCAGACTAACGCCATATACTTTGGCAGCGGTGGCGGTATGAATATCATGGCCTTGAACAAAGGCTTCCATCATATTTTCGTCTTCGCTGATTTCTGCAATAATTCTCAATTCAATTTGAGAATAATCGGCAGAAAGTAGAACATGGTTTTCATCTCTTGGAATAAAAGCTTTTCTTACTTCCTTTCCACGATCGGTGCGAATAGGAATATTTTGAAGGTTGGGATTATTTGAACTTAACCTTCCAGTGGCTGCAACTGCCTGATTATAAGAAGTATGTATACGACCCGTTTTCTTATTTATCAATTGAGGTAGAGCATCTACATAGGTTGATTTAAGCTTTTGTAATTGCCTAAAATCAAGAATATCAGCAACAATATCACTTTTGTTGGCCAGCTTACTTAAAACATCTTCACCGGTTTGGTATTGTCCGGTTTTTGTTTTCTTTGCTGATGGATCAAGCTTTAGCTTATCAAATAGCACTTCACCCAACTGTTTAGGAGAAGCGATATTAAATTTAACACCGGCCTTTTCGTAAATACTTTGTTCTAACTGTCTTAAATCTATTTCAAGAGTTTTTGAAATTTCTGCAAGTGCGTTTTGATCAATTTTTACACCTTCGCGCTCAATATCTGCTAAGACATAAACCAATGGATTTTCAATTTCTTCAGCCAGCTTCCAGGCATTTAATGATTTAAGTAAAGGCTCAAAAGTATTTTTTAATTGGAGGGTGATGTCTGCATCTTCTGCAGCATATTCTTTTACCAGTTCCACATCAATATCGCGCATGCTACCCTGATTTTTACCTTTCTGACCAATTAAGCTGGTGATGCTTACTGGCGTATAATGAAGGTAATTCTCGGCTAGTAAATCCATGTTGTGGCGCGAATCTGGATCGATAAGGTAATGGGCAAGCATGGTATCAAAAAGTTCGCCCTGCACATGAATACCGTACCAATTTAGCACCAAAATGTCGTATTTGAGGTTTTGTCCGTATTTCGCGATTTGCGAATTTTCAAAAACAGATTTAAATTCTTCTAGAATTTTCGCACAAGCTTCTTGATCGGCCGGAAGGGGAACGTAAAAACCTTCACTAGCTTTCACGCTGAATGAAAGTCCAACAAGTTCGCAATCATTTGCATCCAGTCCAGTAGTTTCCGTATCAAAACAGAAGGATTTTTGGCTAGCTAATTCTGCGATTAATTCCTTTCTTTTTTGTTCAGTATCTACTAAATCATACTTATGACTTGTATTAGTTATATTTTTTAAAATTTTGGGAGCTTCATTTTGTTCCTGAACTTGTACCGGAGCTGGATTATTATTAGATCCAAAAAGATCCATCTGACCGTTAGTTACTGCTGCCGATTTGACATCAACTTGGAAATCATCCCCAAACACACGACGGCCTAAGGTTCTAAATTCAAGTTCGGCAAAAAGCGCTTCAAGGACATCGCGATTAGGTTCATCAATATGTAAAGCATCCACATCAAGCTCTACTGGGGCATCAAGTAGGATGGTGGCAAGCTTCTTGGAAATCAGTCCTTGTTCAGCAAAATTTTCAACGTTTTCTTTTAATTTACCTTTCAGCTCGTGACTATTTTTGATGATATTTTCAATGGAGCCATATTGCTTAATGAGTAGTTTAGCAGTTTTTTCACCAATTCCAGGAATCCCTGGGATATTATCAACCGCATCGCCCCAAAGACCTAAAATATCGATTACCTGATCAACACGTTCAATTTCCCATTTTTCAAGGATTTCTTTCACCCCTAAAATTTCCATTCCATTACCCATTCTTGCGGGTTTGTAGATGAAAATATTTTCTGAAACCAGCTGTCCAAAATCTTTATCTGGTGTCATACAATAGACTGTAAAACCCTCTTTTTCGGCTTTTTTAGCTAATGTTCCTATTAAATCGTCGGCTTCGTATCCATCTGCAAAAACTACAGGAATGTTAAACCCTTCAATTAATCGGATGATGTATGGAATTGCGGCCGATAAATCCTCTGGCATAGCTTCACGATGTGCTTTATAATCGGCAAAATCGGTGTGGCGCTCAGTTGGTGCTGCGGTATCAAATACTACGGCCATGTGACTTGGATTTTCTTTTTTAAGAACCTCAAGCAGGGTATTTGTGAAACCCATGATGGCAGAAGTGTTTAGTCCGCTAGACGTGAACCTAGGATTTTTACTTAGCGCAAAATGTGCCCGATAGATTAGCGCAAAAGCATCTAGAAGAAATAGTTTTTTCATTGGTGTTTTTATTTTGGGAATCATCCCGTTTTATCTGGCTATACAGCCTTCAATATGATCATTTATCATTCCTGTAGCCTGCATAAATGCATAACAGATGGTAGTACCAAAAAAATTAAAGCCCCGTTTTTTCATGTCTGAGCTGATGCGGTCAGAAATTTCTGTACGTGCTGGCATCGATTTATGATCAGTCCAATAATTTATAATTGGCTTTTTATTGGGTAAAAATCCCCAAATAAATTCTGAAAATGAACCATACTCTTTTTGAATGTCTAAAAACAATTTGGCATTTTTTATGGATGAAGAAATTTTTAATCTATTTCTAATGATCCCTTCATCTTGCAATAATCGCTCTACATCCAATTCGGAAAAGCTTGCAACTTTTTGAGCATCAAAACCAGCGAATGCCTTTCGGTAATTTTCACGTTTTCTTAAGATAGTAATCCAGCTTAATCCTGCCTGGGCGCTCTCTAATATAAGAAATTCAAACAAGATTTTATCATCAAAAACGGGTTTTCCCCATTCCTCATCATGGTATTTCACATAAAGTGGGTCGGAGCCACACCATGAACATCGGACTATATCTTTACTTTGCTCCAAGGCTTAGAATCTAAATAGACAAATTAATATTTTCCAAAAATGAGTTTTTAATTGGGCTATTTGCTGTTAAGCTCATCCCAATACTCAAGTGCTCTACGGTAGTGAGGAATAACAATTGACCCGCCAACCAAATTTGCAATCATGAAAATCTCATTCATTTCCTCATGGCTAACTCCTTCTTCATGGCATTTGCCGAGGTGATATTTTATACAATCGTCGCAGCGTAATACCATGGATGCAACAAGACCAAGCATTTCTTTTGTCTTTACATTTAATGCTCCTTCGGCATAACAGGTGGTATCAAGTGCTAAAAATCGCTTGATATTGGTGTCGGCCGTTTCCATGATGCGGTCATTCATTTTAGTGCGATAAGCATTGAATTCTTCGACCATTTTTCCCATATCCTTATAATTTATTTTAAATTTTTATTTGTTCATGTCGAGTTCAAAGTTAGGATCCCAAAAGATATTTTTGAAATCTAAAACTTTATCATTTTCAATCCTAATACCCTCATTTTCCAATAGTTGCTGCATCAAATTTTCTGATCCAAAATGGAATTTACCTGTTAGTAAACCATTTCTATTCACCACTCTTTGGGCTGGCACTGGCGGAAAAACACTATGCGCCGCATTCATGGCATAACCAACCATTCTTGCTGAACCTCTCGTGCCTAAATACGATGCAATGGCACCATAAGAGCTCACTCTTCCACTAGGTATCAGTCTAACTACCTGATAAACCTGATCATAAAAACCAAGTTTCTCCATTTATTCGAAGCTAAACTTTAAATAGTTAATGTTCTTATCATGAGCAAGATACTTCTTCTCATAATAAGTTTTGATTGAAAGCACTTCATCTACCAAATCAGATTTATAAAGATCGTTGGTAATTACATGTACTTTTAATCCTAATTCCTCAGTTTTCTCTTTGGTATAGGCATATAAAAGGTCGCTATCCGTTTTTAAGTGTATAGGCCCTCCGTTTTTTAAAATTGTTTTGTACTTTTCTAAAAATCTTGGGGATGTGAGTCTTTTCTTTTCCCGACTAATTTGAGGTTGAGGATCTGGAAAAGTAATCCAGATTTCAGTGATTTCTTTTTCAGTAAAATAATCCAATAGATTTTCTATTTGGATTCTTAAAAAGGCAACATTTGGAATATTTTCTTCAATGGCTGTCTTGGCTCCCCTCCATATCCTATTTCCTTTATAGTCAACACCAATAAAGTTAATCTCCGGAAAAAGACGTGCCAGATTTACGGTGTATTCGCCTTTTCCACATCCCAATTCAAGAATTACTGGATTGTTATTCTTAAAATGCGTTTGTGCCCACTGGCTTTTTAATATTTTTCCATTATCAAGCTCGATCACATTATCAAATGTAGCGATCTCAGCAAAGCGTTTTAGTTTATCCTTACCCATTTCTTGTCTTAAAGCCTGTAAAAATAATTTATCTTTGCTTGAATACTCTATAATATTGGAAAAAGGACAAAAAATATATATTGCAGGGCACCGAGGCATGGTGGGTTCTGCCATACTACGTAAGTTGGAGGCCGAGGGCTATACTAATTTACTGGTTAAAACTTCTGCGGAGCTTGATCTTAGAAATCAGCAGGCTGTTGCCGATTTCTTTGCTGAAGAGAAGCCTGAAATTGTGTTTTTGGCCGCTGCTAAGGTGGGCGGTATTTTGGCAAATAGTACCTATAAAGCTGATTTTATCTATGAAAATTTGGCTATTCAGATGAATGTGATTCATCAGTCGTATGTTCATGGGGTTAAGAAGCTTATGTTTTTGGGATCAAGCTGTATTTATCCTAAAATGGCGCCACAACCCTTAAAAGAGGAGTATTTACTTACCGGATTACTCGAGCCTACTAATGAGCCTTATGCTATTGCCAAGATTGCGGGAATTAAAATGTGTGAAGCTTATCGCGAACAGTATGCTTGCAATTTTATTTCAGTAATGCCAACCAATTTATATGGCTATGGTGATAATTATCATCCTCAAAATGCACATGTTTTACCTGCTTTAATTCGAAAGTTTCATGAGGCAAAGGTAAATTCTGCTTCGGAGGTCATAATTTTAGGTACTGGGAGTCCGAAGCGTGAATTTTTATTTTCTGATGATTTGGCGAATGCCTGTTTCTATTTAATGCAAAACTACAATGAGCCTGGCTTTATAAATATTGGTATAGGTAGCGATATCTCGATAAAGGATTTGGCTTTATTAATTCAGAAGGTTATTGGATTTGAAGGCAATTTAGTTTTTGATACCACAAAGCCAGATGGCACACCTCGCAAGCTGATGGATGTTTCAAAACTTCATGCTAAGGGCTGGAAACATCAAATAGAATTAGAAGATGGAATAAAGCTTGTTTATCAAGACTTCCTTAAAAACCATGCATAAAAAAACCCCTTTTGATTGATCAAAAGGGGTTTTATTTTAATATGTTTCACTATCTGGTGGAATACCATAATCTGCCATTTCGGGATCTTTTTTACGCTTACCACCACTCTTTTTTAGCCAATCACTGATTTTATCTATCATTTTACCCATGAAATCTTTGTCAAAAGCTTTTGCTGCATTTTGCGTAACTAATGCTAATAAGGCTTTCATGAGAAAACCAGATTTTGGAAAAATAAATTTATTCATCAATACAGGTAATCCGATACGGAAGATACTTGATACCCAGTCGCCTTCATCTTTACCTTCTTCCTTTCCTTTACTAATGCCTAAAAACTGACTTAACTTGTTTAAAAGAAGGAATGGGGCCGTGATTTTAGTCGTGATTTTTTCTACCTCAATTTTTAGATCAGTCTCCATTTCTACACGGACCTGACCTAAGCGCTCAATTTC
>NZ_JBIIPN010000148.1:0-5994 GCF_044342615.1 Daejeonella sp.
TCCAGCAAAGGATGGAGGATATTACTTATTGGGTTTACAAAAATACCATAAACAGTTTTTTGAGAACAAAACCTGGAGTACTGAAAATGTTCTGTTAGAAACCTTGCTTGATCTTTCAAATTTGAACCTCAGTTTTAAACTTTTGCCTACATTATCTGATATTGATGATGAAAAGGATTTAAATAATTATCCAACTATTTTAAACAATTAAAATAAGTGTATTAAAACCTTTTAGCAAGGAGATTGAAAATGTTGACTAGATTACAGATTGAAAATTAATCCCAGAGCAAGTATCTCTTTTTTAGAATACAGTTGGGATTTGAACCAATAATTATTTTTAAAGATTTATTTAAAAAGTGATACATCAACCGACTAAAAATTGTAATAATTCAAAATCTATTGTCATTATTGGTAATGGAGTAGCTGGCATTACCTGTGCCAGAAATATCCGAAAAAGTTGTAATGCGCCAATCACTGTAATTTCTGCAGAAACAGATCATCATTTTTCTCGTACAGCATTGATGTATATTTATATGGGTCACATGCGATATGAAGATACCAAACCTTATGAGGACAGTTTTTGGAAGAAAAACAGAATAAATTTATTAAACAGATTTGTTACTCATATTGATTCTGCTAAAAAGCAAATCAGCTTTTCCAATGGTGAGTATTTAAATTATGAGATTTTAGTTTTAGCTCTTGGTTCTAAGCCAAACAAATTTGGATGGCCAGGACAAGATTTAAAAGGCGTGCAAGGTTTGTATAGTTACCAAGACCTTCAGTTAATTGAAGAGAACACAAAGCAGGTAAAACATGCAGTAGTTGTTGGCGGTGGCTTGATTGGTGTAGAAATGGTGGAAATGCTAAAATCGAGAAATATTTCTGTCACCTTTTTGGTTAGGGAAAAGAATTTTTGGAATATAGTTTTACCTGCTGAAGAAGCTAAAATAATCGAGAATCATATCAATGAACACCATGTTGATTTAAGGCTTGATACGGAATTAAGAGAAATTATTTCTGACGAAAATGGCAGAGTAAAAGCTATTCTTACATCGAAAGGGGATGTTATTAATTGCGAATTTGTTGGATTAACCGTGGGTGTTAGTCCCAATATTGATTTTGTTAAAGGCTCTAAAATTAATACTGATAGAGGTATTTTAGTTGATGAGCACTTCGAAACAAACATAAAAGATATTTATGCAATTGGAGATTGTGCGCAGTTTATTAATCCAATAAATGGTAGAAGACCTATAGAACAAGTTTGGTACACAGGCAGAATGCATGGAGAAACACTAGCTCATGCACTAGCTAAATGTGAAAAAATAGCTTATAATCCCGGACATTGGTTTAATTCAGCCAAATTCTTCGATATTGAATATCAAACTTATGGAGATGTGCCTTCAAAGCTTCCAGAAAACTTATCTTCATTTTATTGGGAGCACGCTAGGGGGCAAATTTGTTTGAGGATCGTTTTTGAAAAGTCTAGCCAGAAGTTTGTTGGCTTAAATGTTTTAGGTATTCGTATGCGACATGTTATTTTGGATAAATGGCTTACGGAGGAACGTAGCATTGAATATGTCATTGAAAATTTATCATTAGCTAATTTTGACCCTGAATTTTGTGAAAAACATGAAAAAGAAATCAGGATTACCTTTAATAACAATCAATTTAACATTACTAAAGGAATTTAAAAATGAAAAACGAATCTATTTCCATTTCAAATCCTGACAAAGGGAAATTAAATAGTACTGAAAAATTCTCAGTGGCTTTAATTGCTATTGGTTTATTAATACTAGTACTTTCTTCCTTGAATGTAAAGTTAAATAATAACGTATATCTTCCAATTTCACTGATCTCACTTTTGGTAGGCATGGTTATTTTTGCGCGTCAAAAGTATTTAAACGACTTGCCAGGTATAAAGAATAACGGTGTCTGGTTCAATTCATTAAGTTCTCGAGGTATCATTGGCTGGACAGTAGGCATTATTCTTACCAGCTTTTATATCATTATTTATTGGTTTCCATCATTACTAGGTTTAGGCGAAAATGGCAATGCCAATACTGGTTTAGTAGCATTGTTTGATCCATTAAGTTTGGCATTAAATGGAAAAGTGGCAAGTCAGTGGTTTGTGTACGGTACACTTTATACTTTGTGTATTACAGGCTTGGGCTATAAGTTTATTTTAAAATATCGTCATAATCGATATCAAATTATCAGAACAATTGTAGTTATAATTTCACAATTCTTTCTGGCCTATTTGATTCCCGAAATCATGGAAGGTTTAAATAGTGATCAAGCTTATTTTGCTAAAGATGTTAAAAATATGTGGCCATTGAATTATTACTTTTTTGATAGTTGGCATATCGATAACATGAAAAATGGTGGTACCATGGGCATGATTTATCTGGTTTGGGGAATTGTTTTATTCTTATTTGTGACTCCTATAATCACTTATTTTGTAGGTAAGCGTTGGTATTGTTCTTTTGTATGTGGTTGTGGGGGTTTGGCAGAAACTGCAGGAGATTCATTTAGACATTTATCTTCTAAAAAAGTATCAGCTTGGAAATTTGAGCGTTATTCCATTCATGCTATATTGGTTTTTGTTTTTATCATGACAGGTGCTGTATTGTACAACTATTTTACGAATACAAGTACCATTTTCGGATTAGATACTTATACTTGGCTTCGTCAGCCTTATGGTTTTTTGATAGGTGCTGCATTTTCGGGTGTTATTGGAGTAGGTTTTTACCCTTTGTTAGGCTCAAGGGTTTGGTGTCGGTTTGGTTGCCCACTAGCTGCCTATATGGGTATATTCCAACGTTTTAAATCGAAATTTAGAATCACTACCAATGGCGGACAATGTATTTCTTGTGGAAATTGTTCCAACTCTTGCGAAATGGGTATTGATGTAAGAGCATATGCACAAAAGGGCGAAAATATTGTTCGTGCAAGTTGTGTAGGTTGCGGAATTTGTTCGGCAGTATGCCCTAGAGGTGTATTAAAACTTGAAAACGCTGAAGAAGAAAACAGAATCAATAGTAATCCGATCGCAATTGGGAATAATAGTATAAAATAGAGGCTTGTAAATGAGTATGAAGATTTTGATGATAATAGTGCTTGTTTTTTATGCCATTGCATTACTATTTATATTTGCATATAGTATTACCCAAGCTACTCTTATTTATAGGTATTTAAAGAATAAAAGAAGAAAAAATACAAATCAGAAGGACTTAACGTACCACCCACTTATTACAGTTCAGTTGCCTATTTATAATGAACTATATGTTGTAGAACGATTAATTGATTCTATTTGCCAATTTGATTATCCTAAAGAAAAATTGCAGATTCAGGTATTAGATGATTCTACCGACGAGACTTTTGACATCGTAAAAGCAAAAATAGAAGTTTGGAAAAGTAAAGGAATTAATATTGAACATGTTCATCGTAGCAATCGCATTGGTTATAAGGCTGGAGCATTGGAGGCTGGTTTAGGAAAGGCTACTGGAGAATATATTGCAATTTTTGATTCAGATTTTTTGCCTCATTCAGATTTCCTACTTCAAACCGTTCCGTATTTTATCAATGCCAAAGTAGGTATGATACAAACACGATGGGGCCATTTGAATCGAAATTATTCCATCCTTACTAAACTACAAGCATTTGGATTAGATGCACATTTTAGGGTAGAACAAGTAGGCCGAAATTATAAGGATGGTTTTATCAACTTTAATGGTACAGCGGGTATTTGGCGTAAGTCATGTATTATTGATGCTGGAAATTGGCAACCCGATACCTTAACTGAAGATTTGGATTTAAGCTACCGAGCACAGTTAAAAGATTGGAAGTTTCTTTATTTAGAAGATATTGAATCGCCTGCCGAATTGCCTCCAGTAATGAGTGCGCTTAAAACTCAGCAATACCGCTGGACAAAAGGTGGTGCAGAAACAGCAAAAAAGCATTTAAAATCTGTTTTTTATAGTAGTAAATCATTGGGAGTTAAATGGCATGGAATGATACACTTATTAAACAGTGCTATCTTCTTGAGCACTTTTGTAAGTGCTATTTTGAGTATTCCTTTGTTACATATTAAAATAGCTTTGCCCGAGTTTGAAAATTTCTTTCATATCACCTCTCTTTTTGGTTTAAGCTTTCTTATTTTGCTTACTATGTTTTTTGTTTCCTCAGCTATGAGGTTCAAAAACACATTATCTGCGATTTTAAATTTGATTGTTACTTTCCCATTATTTTTGACGGTTTCTATGGGACTTTCTTTGCACAATAGTATTGCCGTACTAGAAGGATACTTAGGTAAAAAAACACCTTTTGTTAGAACGCCAAAATTTAATTTGAATAAAAACCAAACAAATTTGATTCGGAATAAATACTTATTACCACATTTAAGCTGGGTTAATATACTTGAATTGACATTGGCTTTTTATTTTGCTTATGGCGTAATAAAAGGTTTCCAATACCAAGATTATGGTTTATTACCTTTTCATTTTATGCTCACATTGGGCTTTTTTACCGTTTTCTTTTATTCTCTCAAAGAAAGTTTTACTGCACCTACAACATAACTCATGTCTATAGAATCATACCTTCAAACAACAAAAGATGTTTATAAGCAAGCTGCTCTTATACCTGATGTTGGCTTGTGTTGTACCACAACACCAATATGGCAACTGCCAGGATTAAGCATACCTGTTATTATGCAACAGATGAACTATGGCTGTGGTAGCACTGTTAATCCCCGCGACTTAGTAAATGAACCTACAATTTTATATGTGGGTGTTGGTGGTGGCATGGAGCTTTTACAATTCTCTTATTTTAACAGAACTAAGGGTGGTGTAATTGGGATTGATGTAGTGGATGAAATGTTGCAGGCATCAAGAGATAATTTTAAAATTGCTGAAAATGAAAACCCTTGGTTTCAATCAGACTTCGTTACCTTAAAAAAAGGCGATGCACTTAATTTGCCGGTAGAAGATAACAGTGTTGATGTTGCTGCTCAAAATTGTTTGTTCAACATTTTTAAAGTGGATGATTTAAAGAAGGCTTTAGCAGAAATGTATCGTGTTTTGAAACCTAATGGTAGATTGGTATTGTCTGATCCAACTTGCGAGACTGCAATGCCTGAAAATTTAAAAAATGATGAACGTTTACGTGCTCTGTGCTTAAGCGGTGCAATGCCGTTAAAAGATTATATTAAAATGATTACGGATGTTGGTTTTGGCACAGTTGAAATACGTGCTAAAAGACCATATCGTATTTTGGATCCTAAAAATTATGACACAAACGAAATAATTTTTATTGAAAGTGTTGAAGTGTGTGCAATTAAAGATCCCATGCCAGAAGATGGACCTTGCGTTTTTACCGGCAAAACCGCAATTTTTTATGGCAATGAAGATTTTTTCGACGATAAAAAAGGGCATACTCTTTTTAAAAATCAACCTTTAGCTGTGTGCGATAAAACAGCCAATGCTTTAAATTCCATTAATCGAACAGATATTTTCATCTCAGAATCAACTTACTTTTATGACGGTGGAGGATGTTGTTAATACACTATTTATTAAGTTTTTATACAAATCTATATTTTAAATAGATGATGAAATTTCTATTATTAATGAGTTGTTTACCTTTTTCTGTTTTAGGTATTTAAATAGAAAGAATGATTCGATGGGAACTAAAGTTGAGCATGGTGCTTTTTTAGAATTGGGAAAGGAATTATTATTTAGTGAGGCTGGACCGAAGTGAAGTATAAATATTAATGCAATAATGAAAGATCAAGTTCTATTTGTATATAATGCCAAAAGTTATCTATGGAATAAGGCATTTGATTTTATACATAAAATCGTTTCGCCACAAACATACAATTGCAATTTATGTGCTTTAACTTATGATAATTTTTCCGAACGTAAAGAGTGGACTGAATTTAGAAGTTCTTTAAGCATTGATTTGAAGTTTTTATACTCAGATAATTTCGAAAATGAATTTCCC
>NZ_JBIIPN010000044.1:0-19290 GCF_044342615.1 Daejeonella sp.
TATTTAAATATAAATTGATATCCTCTGTTCGGATTGGAGTACTTCCTCAAAAATGGTTTTTACCCTATTTATTCTCCACTGGTTTAGATGATGTACTTGTTTATAATTCAAAGGCATCTAAATTAAATTTTGAAAAAAAACTGTTTGCAGATAAAAATGGACTCGTAATTAACAATGGTATTAGTATTCCTGAGATACAAGATTGCCAATTTAAAAAGACTGAAGATGAGCAGTTTGTTTGGGTTTGTCTTGCTCATTTTAGATGGAACAAGGATTATAATACCTTGTTCAAAGCTATTCAGTTAATTAAAAATTTAAACTTTCGAGTGGATATCCTTGGAGAATACACCGAAAAAAATAGTCCCTTAGAATATATAAAAAGCCTAAACATTGAGTCGCACGTTAATATTTTAGGTTTTAAACAAAATGTTTCCAAATATCTTCAATATGCCGACGCCTTTGTACTTTCTTCATTTTCGGAAGGTATGCCTAATGCACTTCTAGAAGCAATGGCTTATGCCAAACCAGTGGTGGTGAGCGACATTGATTGTAATGTTGAAATAGTGAATGATTCGAAATGTGGCTTCTTATTTAAATGTTCGGATGAGCATGAATTAGCTAAAAAAATGGTTGAAATGATGAATTTATCGGCTACTCAAAGATTTAATTTAGGAATTCTAGGAAGATCCTACATCGAAAATAATTTCGCAGAAAAAAATGTTTTGAACGACTGGCTAAACCTTATTGATCAGTATTCAAACGATAGAGCGCTTATTCTCAGTAAGTAAACTCTTGAGCTATAGCTCAAATTAATGCTAATCATTTTTTAAAATAAAAATCAATGTGTGGAATTTTTGGCACTTTAAATATTGCGGTTTCTGATCGCGCCTCCGAAATATTTGGGGGTTTATATCATCGCGGACCAAATGCTAAGGGTTTGTCAATTGATGATAATGTGGAATTATATCATACCCGCCTGTCTATTCAAGATTTAAATATTACTGGAAGGCAGCCCATGCATCACCATGGGCTAAGTATTGTTTTTAACGGTGAAATTTATAATCACATGGAGCTTAGAAAACAATACGGATTGTATGCAGAATCAAATTCTGATACCAAAACCTTATTAATGCTTTTTGAGTTAATGGGAATTAAAATGCTCGATAAATTGGATGGTATGTTTGCTTTTGCACTTTATGATCAATTTAGAAATGAACTGTATTTAGCGCGGGATAGGGCTGGTAAAAAGCCTCTTTATTTGTATAATAATGGCAATGGGACTGCTTTTTCATCTGAATTAAATATACTTTATCAGATTTTTAAACCGGAAGTTGACTATTCCTCCTTATCATCCTACTTGTATCTGGGATATCACTACCGAAGAGATACACCCTACAAACAAGTTATGGAGCTCGAAAATGCCCATTACTTGAAAATTAACACCAAAACTGCTGAGGAAGAATATGTTAAGTGGTTTGATATCAATTCATATTATCAGAATAAAAGCAAACTATCTTATAATGAGGCTATTAATGAGTTAGATAAGCGACTTAAAATTGCTGTTACTCGTCGAATTGATAGCTCCGATCTTGAAATAGGCTCTTTTTTAAGTGGTGGGATTGATAGTGGAATCATTACCGCAATGGCGGCACTTCATAAACCAAATCTGAAAACTTTTACAGTTAAAATGGAAGGTTCATATGACGAGTCGCCCTTAGCACTCCAAGTAGCACAGAAATATAAAACCCAGCACCAGGTAGTAGATATTTCATTTTCAGACCTTCAAAATGATATTGAAAATATTCTAATTAATTATGGTGAACCATATTGTGATAATTCGGCAATACCCAGTTATTATGTTGCTAAAGAAGCAAAAAAACATGTCAATGTAGTTTTAAATGGTGATGGTGCAGACGAATTATTTGCGGGTTATAGAAGATATGTTCCTTTTAAACACTTTGATTTTTTTAATTCAGGGATTTTAACACAAGCTTCAGCTAAATTCTTGTCAAATATTTTACCTACTGCACATGAAAAGCAAAGCAATTATAATTATGCATACAGACTATTGAAGTTTACTTCTCATGATAGTCTTTTAAAGACCTATAGTTCAGCTACTTCGGACATTATGGTAGGTTTTGAAAATCAATTTTTAATTCCACCTAATTTGGATGAAATCGATTATGATTTAAGAAAAATCAACCAAATGGATATTTCTTCACTCAGAAAAATGCTCTTAATGGATTCTCAAACCATTTTATTCAGTGGTTTATTGCCTAAAATGGATATTGCCACAATGTCGCATTCTCTTGAAGGTAGAAGTCCTTTTTTATCAAAAGAATTGTTAGAATTTGCCCCAAGTCTGAACGATTCTTATAAAATTAATGGATTAAAGACTAAATCAATACTGAGAGATTTATCAAAAAAATATTTGCCACATACTTTAGTTAAGCAGCCTAAACGAGGATTTGAAATACCTCTTAAAAATTGGATTAACAATCAACTTTATGAGATAGTAAATGATTATCTATTATCATCAAATGCACTTTACCCAAGTATAATTAAGAAAAAATTCGTTTTAGATTTATTGGAGAGAAGAATTCAAATATCTGAAGAGAAAAGAGCAAAAATCCTATTTGATGTGTTTGCCATGGAAGTATGGCATAAAAATATCATTAAATCTACCATCCCAAAAAGAGAATTAGTGCCATCCTTTGTTGAGGTCTAAGCAATTCAATAGCTCTTCTCAGAGCATGTAATAAATAGTCACATTTCTAAAAAATATATTATGAAAGTATTAATTACTGGCAGTGCTGGTTTTATTGGTTTCCATTTAGTGAAACAATTGTTGAAGCAAGGAGATGAAATTATAGGTATTGATAACCTGAATGATTACTATGACAAGAAATTGAAATATGATCGTCTTGCTATTTTGGGAATTAATAAATCAAATTTTAATTATGGGGTTGAGCTGCTAAGTGAAAAGTTTGTCAACTTTAAATTTCTTAAGCTAGATTTAACTGATAAGGAGAATCTCAAAAAACTATTCAAAAAATATAAATTCGATGCAGTGTGTAATCTGGCTGCTCAAGCAGGAGTAAGGTACAGTTTAATTAATCCTGATGCCTATCTTGACTCAAATATTACTGGTTTTTTGAATGTATTAGAATGTTGCCGACATGAGAAAGTCGGGCATTTAGTTTATGCTAGCTCTTCAAGTGTTTATGGACTTAATAAAAAGATGCCATTTTCTGTTAAGGATAATGTTGATCATCCCATTTCTTTATATGCAGCTTCTAAAAAAAGCAATGAATTGATGGCTCATACCTATAGTCATTTATTTAATCTACCAACTTCAGGTTTAAGGTTTTTTACGGTTTATGGTCCCTGGGGCCGACCAGACATGGCTCTTTTTTTATTTACTAAAGCCATTTTAGAAGGAAAAGAAATCAATATTTTCAATGATGGGAAAATGAAACGTGATTTTACCTATATAGATGATATTGTTGGTGGTATTGTGAGAGTTTTAGCTAAACCTCCAAAAGGAAATCAAAATTGGGATGAGTTGGAGCCTGACCCTTCAACTTCAAAAGCACCATATAAAATCTTTAATATCGGTAGAGGTAGTTCGGTTAATTTGCTCCATTTTATTGATGAAATCGAGAAAAATTTAGGATTAAAAGCAAAAAAAATATTTCTACCCATGCAAGATGGAGATGTATCTGAAACTTGGGCTGATATTTCTGAACTAAAAACAGAATTCAACTATGAACCCAAAATATCTTACAAAGAAGGGATCAAAAAATTTGTCAATTGGTACAAAATATACTACTCCTTAAACCGTGAATCAATTAGAGAAACCGAGCCTTCTGAGGCCTTATTAAATCAATAGTTTTATTGATGAAAATCATAGTTTTTCAATTCTTTGAATTTTCCATCCGTTAAATTACTATTTCATGACATTATTATTGCTTTTAAATGACATTTATGGCAAGCAATCATAGGTTTTGAAATGAAATATATTATAAAACCTGGTTTTTTTAATGAAAATTTAAAAAAAAACAAACTTTTTTGAGAATAATTCATTTTCCGATTAATTATTCTTTTTTCACTCATTTAAGATTCTATAACCACCAATTATTTTTATAATTATTTATTCAATTATTATTTCATTGAACTAAAATTAGCTGATTTTAAAAAATTTACAATTTTAAATAAAAACTGTTCGACTTAATAAAATAGCTCATAATTCCAATTTTTTTGGCTGTATTGAATGCTTTTTCGCTTGCGTTAAAGCTGGTAATATTCAAAAAAATAAATAATTATGAAAGAGAACAGATTAAAAACAACAGGCTTTGTGACAGCTCTATTATTAACCATTATTTTTTTCGCTCAATGCAAAAAGGATAGTCAATTACTCCCAAGTAATTCCGTTGATACATTTGCTTCTACAAGTGCCCCAGCTAGTACAAGTACCTTTGAACAAGGCACATTAGACAAAAAAACAATTATTAAAGATTCTGGGTTTGCCTACTATCTTGAGCGTAAGTTTATTATTCCGGGAGATTCAGAAAGTTCGCCTACAAGTTCAACTCTCAAATTATTTGAGAATGGTAAAGAGCTTGGTCCAGCACATACTTCTCATAAAGATATTAGAGTGTATGGTAAAGGTAGATTTAGTCATTGGGGAAATAGCTTGTATTTTTCCTCATCAGATAATACCGACCCTCGTAAAAATGGACGTAGATATACCTTTACAATTGGAACTGTAAGTGGCGTAATAAGTCCCATAACAGCTCCAATTACAACAGCTCCAATTTCTACAGATAAACCAATTGGTTATGCTATGGTAGATGGATTAACTATTGGTGGCCAAGGTGGTCAAACCGTAACTGTGACAAATCTGACAGATTTTAAAGCCGCAGCAAAATCCACATCACCCTTAATTATTATGGTTTCAGGTAATTTTACCGGTACTGGTATGATTGATGTGATGTCTAACAAAACCATTATTGGTGTAAATGGAGCGACTTTAAATGGAGTGGGACTTGCACTTTATCGCGTGAACAACATTATCATTAAAAATTTAAAGATTAATAAAGTTATTGGTGGTGATGGCATTACAATTAAAGAAACTAGTCATCATATCTGGGTAGATCATTGTGAAATTTGGCAAGACAGAAATAATGGATGGGATTATTACGATGAATTGTTGGAAGTAACTGATCGTTCGAATTATGTAACAATCTCAAATAATAAGTTTCACGATTCTCATATCGCATTTCTCATTGGAAGTGGCGATTTGCAAACTACTGATATTGGTTATCTTAAAGTTACCATGTACGGGAATTATTTCTATAATATCTCTGAAAGACAGCCTAGTACAAGATTCGGTTTTATGCATGTGTTTAACAATTATTTTTATAATGGAAGTGGCTACACTATTGGTGCTACCATGGGAGCAACTGTTCGAACTGATAATAATTATTTCGAAAATCAGGCCAATCCAATCTATACTGAATATAATGCTAAGCCAGGATATGTGAGTGGGGCATCGACTAATTTTTATAAAAACTCGGGCAGCAATAAAATATCAACTGCTGCTTCAAATTGGATACCTCCATACGAGTATCAATCCATGCTAATTCCTGCTGCTGATGTTGCTACAAAGGTAATGGCTGAGGCTGGCCCTAAATATTAATAATTTTCAATTTTAACCTGTTAAATCAGGAGTTTTTTAACCAAGCCTTGCATTCTACTAAATGCAAGGCTTGGTTATTATGCTATTTCAAGCATTAATTGCAATCGCTTTCTTGTCTCATTCTGCACTAAAGCAGAAGCCACTCTCAATTCTTCGAATTCTTAGACCTGTTTCTAGGCTAGTATTCATATCTCAATTGCACAAAGCAAATTCTATATTTTATGATTAAGCGAAAAAGAAAAAAAATTCTGATTGCCTGCGATTCTTATCGTACACTTTTAGGTTTTAGAGGAAAACTCATGGAAGCATTATTGCAAAATAATGAAGTGGCTGTTTTTACTCCTAAAATTTATCATGATGAGGTGAAAAACAAGTTGCTAAATATGGGAATCGAAGTTTATGAAAACAATCTTGATGGTAGTAATGTGTCTATTTTTTCGGATATAAAATACATGTTTAGATTGTTTCAAGTTATTAGACAATCTAAACCAGATACCTTTTTCCCATACACACTCAAACCCGTTATTTATGGATCATTTATAGCAAAATTGTGCCGGGTGAAACATATTGTTCCAATGTTAACGGGACTAGGATATAATTTTATGAGTGGAAATGATAAAACACCACTAATCAAACAAATGGTAAGGGCTATGTTGAAATTTAGTCTTAAACTAAATGCAAATGCTACACTCATTCTTCAAAATAAAGATGATTTTCAGACCTTAATTAACCAAGGTATTATTGATAAAAATGTTAAGGCTCATGTAGTTAATGGCTCCGGTGTAGATCTTTCACATTATGTGTTTTCAAAACCTAATCCTCAAAATATTGTATTCTTAATGATTTCTAGATTAATTAATGCAAAGGGGATTCGTGAATATTTTGATGCCGCAGAAAGAGTTAAATCCATTTATCCTCATGTAAAATTTAAATTAATTGGTCCATATGACCCAAATATCGATTCTATAGATCCAGATTTATATCAAAACATTATTTCGGGTGAAATTATCGACTATTTAGGTGAAGTTAATGACGTTAGACCTCATATTAAAGAATCATCCGTTCTTGTGCTTCCTTCTTACTATGGAGAGGGTATCCCTAGATCTTTGCTTGAAGGAATGGCTATGGGTAGAGCTATAATTACTTGTGATTCAGTTGGTTGCAAGGAAACAGTGAATATTTCTGAAAATTCTCAAACCGGATTTCTTGTGCCAATTAAAAATGTAAAAGCCTTGACTGATAAAATTCAACATTTTATACATAACCCCTCTGATACCTTGCTTTTTGGTAAAAATGGTAGAGAATATGCAAGGAAAAAGTTCGATGTAAATAAGGTCAATAAACAGATGCTTGAAATTCTTGAGGCATAAATCATTCTGGCAACTTATTGTAAGATTCAATAAAATTAGAATTAGCAGTAATGATTTATTTTAAATTATTTTCTATTTAAACGATATTTTTTATGACAAAATCGAAATAATATTTATTAAAAATTAATTAAAATAATTATGTGATATGAAAAATAAATTTAACTATTCAGAAATTTCTGCAGAAAAGGCAATGGACATACTCAATCAATTTGGGTGGCTTACTTACGAAAATGCATTAGAACCTGAATTCGTAAATCAAATTAACGATTCGCTTGATGATGCCTATGAAAAAAGACGAGTAATTCAAAAAAAGAATGGCATTAGTCAGAATATGGAAGGTACTTTACATCATTTAATTGAGCCAGATAATTTCGCATTAAAATTTCTTGAGCGTATGTATTGTGATCAAGAAATGCAGGCTTTTTTCGGTGGTAATTATATTGTTAATGCATTTGGAGGAGTAATGAACTCTAAGAATAATCGACCATACGTTCAAAATATTCATCGCGATGTTCGCTCATTTATGGGGGATGAAAAATTCATGGTACAAATGATGGTTCTCTTGGATGATTTTACTTTAGAAAATGGGGCAACTTATATGCTCTCTGGCTCTCACCTAATTGCCGCAAAACCTAACGACAATTATTTTTATGAAAAGGCTGATCGTGCAATCGCAAAAAAAGGCAGTATTGTTCTATTTGATTCTAATTTGTGGCACGCAGCTGGAAAAAACAATACAGATGGAAATAGGAGAGTGCTAACTATTAGTTTTACTAAACCACAGTTTAAGCAGCAATTTGACTATCCTAGGTCTTTGGGCTATGAGTTTGGTGAATCATTAAATGATGATTTAAGGCAAATATTAGGTTATAAATCTAGGATACCGGCTACGCTTGATGAATATTATCAACCATTAAATAAGCGTATGTATCAGCCTGATCAAGGTTAACTTACCTCTAAATATAATTCTAACAAACATCCTTGTTTGATTTAAATCATTTTATTCCAAAATCTTAATGAGAATCTACTCCAGAAGAGTAAAGGCTATTGGAGGTTATTTTAATCTTCAATTACCAGCTCTAGAAGAATATTATCCTTCCCTTGTCAAATTAAATACAGGTAGAAATGCATTGGAATATATTTTAAGTGTAAACGATTATTCTTGTATATACATCCCATATTTTACTTGTGAGGTGATGATGGAGCCAATAAGAAAGCTTGGCATTCAATATCATTTTTATACGTTAGACAAGAATTTAGATCCAATAGTTGATTTTGAAATCGAAGCAGGCGACTGTTTTTTATACACCAATTATTTTGGAGTTAAACAATTAACGGTTAATAATTTAGCTAAGCTGGGTATGGATTTGATTGTAGATAATTCTCAAGCTTTTTTCGCTAAACCATTACCCGGAATCAATACTTTTTATTCCTGCCGTAAATTTTTTGGTGTTCCTGATGGAGCCTATCTGCAAACTAATAGAATTATTAATACCAAACTTGAAAGAGATATTTCTTTTGATAGAATGTCTCATTTGCTGATAAGTATAGATCAATCTATCGAAAAAGGTTACGACAGCTTTCAAATAAATAATGATATTCTTTCGAATAAGCCAATTAGAAGAATGTCGTTTTTAACAGAATACTTATTGAAAAGTATTGATTACGAGGCTTGTAGAGTAGCAAGGAATAGAAATTTTAAAATTCTTCATGATGCTCTTTCAGAGAAAAATCAGTTGACTATTGATACCTCACTAATAGATGGCCCACTATGTTATCCTTTATTAACGAATAAGGAAAATATACATAAGAAATTGATTAACAAAAGGGTATTTGTTCCAATTTATTGGCCAAATGTGTTCAAATGGACAACTGATAAGATGTTTGAAAATTATCTGGCTCACAATCTTGTGCCATTGCCAATTGATCATCGATATAATGAAGAAGATATGGAACGATTAATTAACTATTTAAAACAAATGCTATGAATTATTCTATCTATCTGAGGGAGCTTTATTTATCGGATGCTAAAATCTCATTTAATTGGAGAAATGATCCCATAGTTTGGAAGTATACAGGTTTTAAGCCAGATAAGTTTATAAGCCATGAAATGGAGCTTGAATGGCTAAAAAATACTTTAGAAAAGCCCAATGATTATCGATTTGCTATTTGCTTGAAAAAAAACAGTCAATATATAGGAATCATACAATTGACAAATGCCATTTCAAGTACAGCCGAGTTGCATTTATTTATTGGAGAGCCTTCTTTTTGGGGAATGGGCATTGGTAAGCAGGCAACTGCACTAATGGTAAACTTTGGATTTACGCATCTCGACTTGAATTCAATAATTCTTGAAGTCCATAAAGAAAATTACGCTGCTCAATCTGTTTATAAAAAAATTGGATTTTTAGAAAATGGAACGAATAATGATTTTTTGAAAATGTGCATTAAAAAGGATCAAATGGCAAATTTTAAAGATAATATCACTGAAAAAATGAGCCTAAATAAATAGTTCTGCCACAAAATTTTTCATTTATTAAACAAATTTTTACCATGATTAATGAAATTAATATCCACCAGGAAAGGGAATGGAAAAAAATTGTACAACAATCTTTACAATTTGATTCTTATCATACTTGGGAATATCATAATTTAACAAAAGACGGAATTCCTATTTTATTAGTTTATTATGAAAAAAACGATTTTATTGCAATTCCATTGCTTAAAAGAAGTATTCCCAATACTGATTTTTATGATATTACTTCAGTTTATGGCTATACCGGACCCATTTCAAATAAATTATTTATTGATATTCCGGAAAGCATAAAGGATAATTTTAAAAATGAACTCCTGCAGTTTTTTAAAGACAATCAAATTATCTCTGTTTTTTTACGTCTAAATCCATTTTTAAATCAGATGCCATTGATGAATTCATTCCAAGGCCTACACGATAATGGAAATGGAGTTGTAATTAATCTCGAACAGTCGCTTGAAGAACAAAGATCTAAATATGAAAGTTCGCTCTTAAAGCAAGTTAGAAAGGTAAAATCTATGGGTTTTTATATTCAAGAGTCTAAAAATCCAAAAGCTATCAAAGAGTTCTCAGAAATATATACTGAGAATATGAAGCGAGTTGGAGCTAGTAAATATTACATGTTCACAGAAGAATATTTTAAAAGTTTTTTAAGTTCTATGGATTTTCATAGTAAACTAATCATGGTTTATCATGAAGAGCAGGCAGTTTGTGGCGCAATTATACTTTTTACGAAAACTATTATTCAATCGCATTTGACGGCAACCAAAACAGCTTATTTAAAGTATTCACCTGCTAAATTTCTTACAGATGAAATTAGTCAGATTGGTCGTGAATTAGGAACTAAGTATTTTAATTTGGGTGGTGGTTTAGGTTTTAAAAAGGATTCACTTTTTGATTTTAAATCTTCATTTTCAGATATTTATTATGATTATAAAACCTGGAGGTTTATTTCAGATCCAGAAAATTATCTCAAATTACTTTTGGATGCAAATATTGACCCTGACAACTCAGTTGATTTTTTCCCTCTCTATAGGTGTCCTGAAAGTATGTTACACGAAATGGATCTAGTTTTTAATAAATCATAATTTAAAAAGCTTTTTACTAGGAAAATAGATTTTTTAGCCTATCAATTTAGGCAGATTGTTTTTCATTAGTATTAATCATCCCAAACTCAGGTATTTCATAGTCCTCTTTATACCGAATTTTCATAAAACTCATTTTATCAAAATGATACACTCCATTTTTAAAGAAAAAACATCATCGCGTTGGCTGATTTTTTCAATTGATTTTATTATTCAAAGTATTGCTTTTGTATTGTCTTATTTAATCATACAAAAGTTCCATATTCAGCAATTATTTACAGGTAGTTTTCTTTTTTATTTTCTATCGTTTATTGTTTTAAGAACTCTAGTATTCCTTTTTATTAAAATTCATACAGGTATAATTAGATATTCAAATACTGAAGATATTATTCGAATTTTTAAGGCGGTTTCTATCAGTAGTTTACTTTTCTGGTTAGTAAGTAATACGCTGTTTATACCCATTTTTAACTTTAATCTCGAGTCGCTCGAAGCGGTCATCATTGTTGATTTTTTCATTTCCGCTTCGCTACTTATTTTTTTAAGAATCACTGTAAAAAGTCTATTTTCTTATGTTAAAAGCCTTGATTCTGCTATTTATAAGGCTGCAAATGAAAATATTCTGATTTATGGTTCCGATAAAAATGCTTTACTAATTAAAAAGGCATTTGAACTTTCTCAAGAAAAGAATTATAAAGTTATTGGCTTTGTTGATGATGATCCCGACAGAATTAATAAAAATTTGGAGCAAATACAGGTTTATTCCTCCGAAACAATATCATTTCTTAAAAAGAAGCATGTAATCGATAAAGTTGTTATTATGTCTAATGAGCTTAATATTGCAAGTAAAAATTCGGTAATAAAACAATGTATGGATTTAGGAATCAGTGTTTTATCTGTCCCTCATTCTACTCAATGGATTAACGGGACCTTGAGTTTAAATCAAATAAAAAATCTAAACATTGAAGATTTATTGCAAAGAGCTCCAATCATTCTAAAAAGAGATAATATATTCAGAGAACTTTCTGGGAAAAGAATATTAGTTACTGGTGCTGCTGGCTCTATAGGTTCGGAATTGGTTCGTCAGTTAATAAACTATAATCCTGAACTATTAATTTTATGTGATCAAGCTGAAACTCCTCTTCATGAATTGCAATTAGAGCTAGAGGAAAAATATCCCAATGCCCCCACTAAGGTTTATATGGCCAATATTCAAAATTATAAACGCATTAAGGCCTTATTTTCTGTTTATCAGCCTCAAGTAGTTTTTCATGCGGCTGCCTATAAACATGTTTCTATGATGGAAGATCATCCCTTTGAGGCTATTTTAACAAATGTACTCGGGACAAAAAACTTGGCTGATATGTCATTAGAGTTTAAGGCGGAAAAGTTTATTATGATTTCTACCGATAAAGCAGTAAACCCAACTAATATAATGGGTGCCTCAAAGCGCCTAGCAGAAATGTATATTCAATCGCTTAATTTCCATCAAGCTAGAGAAATGTCAATCCAAGAAGTTTCCAACAATAAAGAAGTTCCAACTCGTTTTATTACAACCCGGTTTGGTAATGTGCTTGGATCAAACGGTTCTGTTGTTCCTCGTTTTAAAGAACAAATTTCAAATGGTGGTCCAGTAACCATTACACATCCTCAAATTACCCGCTATTTTATGACCATCCCCGAAGCAGTTCAATTGGTATTGGAAGCATGTGCTATGGGCAAAGGTGGAGAGATTTTTATTTTCGATATGGGTGAGCCTGTTAAAATAGTTGATATGGCTAAAAATATGATTCGTTTAGCTGGATTAATACCTGATAAAGACATTAATATCGTTTTTACAGGTTTACGACCTGGTGAGAAACTATATGAAGAACTTTTAAATAAAGGCGAGAATATTATTCCAACGCATCATTCCAAAATTAAAATCTCAAAAGTCATCAATTTTCACTTTTTCTATGTAGAAAGAATGATAAGTGAACTAATAGAAATGATGGATTTTGACGATCATATTGGGCTTGCAAGAAAGCTAAATGAGATTATTCCCGAGTTCAAGAGCAATAATGCTGTCTATTGTAAATCAGATGAAATAGTTGTTAACTAATAGTTTATTATGTTTTTAGTCATTTAATATTTTATTTATAATCAAGCTTTTACTTGATTATAATCAATTAAAATATATGTTGATAGTACTAATTTCAAATATTAATAATGATGAGAAATT
This sequence comes from Daejeonella sp., assembly GCF_044342615.1. Taxonomy (GTDB): domain Bacteria; phylum Bacteroidota; class Bacteroidia; order Sphingobacteriales; family Sphingobacteriaceae; genus Daejeonella. The sequence continues at coordinate 12,908 of NZ_JBIIPN010000044.1, forward strand.
GATTGTCAATTTACTACGTCATGTGGGTTTTATGAAGGTTATTAATTTAAATTTTCTTGATTATGAATAACGGTGAAATTGTTGAACATGTAATTCGCAGAAATAATATTAGCATTAGCGAATTATCTAGGAGACTGCGTGTTAGCAGAAGGTCGATCTATAATTGGTTTACCCAAAAAAATCTAAGTTTTGATATCATTCTTCAAATAGGAGAGGTTCTAGACTATGACTTTTCATCTGATTTTCCGGATAAGTTAAACGGTAGAAGACCAAATTCTACGCAAGTATATCAGGGCGATTTCCAAACAAGTGATTTTCAAAATTCAGCCAATTATTGGAGGAATAAGTATATCAATCTTTTGGAAAAATATAATGAAGTATAAAAGTAAAAAGGATAGTATTTTAAATATAATTAATTGATTAATAGGTATTTATATAAAAAAATGAAAATATTCCACAAAAGTACTGCCCGATTTCTTGCTAAAGGTCCCAATTTATTCTAGTGCATTAGTCGCCAGCTAGGCCAGCTGTATCCACACTGAGTATAATTATTAAAAAATAATTATTCCTTTCCTTTCCAAAAAGAATTGCTTGTAAGTGAGATCGAACGAATATTTAAACCTTCACAGAAATACTGGCGTACTTTTCAGTGGAAATTGAAAAACAATTCTTTCCATGTAATTTTAAAAGGTTACAAAATAAGCAAGAAGCCCCCTGTTTTATAAACAGGGGGCTTCTTTTGTTAAAAATAAAACTAAACACAAAGTTATTAATGTCTTAAATTCCTTATTTTTTGTTCATCAAGGACAATAATGGTTCCATTATCCTCTACTTCAATAAGTTTTTCAGTTTTAAATTCCTTTAAAGTCCTGATTGTAGATTCTAAAGATGAACCTACTACATGCGCTAAGTCTTCTCGGGATACACTTATAATACTTTTCCCATCTTTGCTTTCCTTCAGTTTGTCAATTAATCGAACTATTCCTATAGCTACCTTCTTTCTTAAGGAATTATAAGCCATATTGATGATTAATTTTTCATTCTCAGTAATGTTATTTGAAAGCATACCTATAAATTCCTTCGCAATTATGGAGTTGGTATGTATTTTTTGCATGAAATCATCTTTGGGAATTAAAACAATGGATGAATCCTCCATCAATTTCGCATTTTTACTATAATTGCATTCTTTTAATATCTCGGTATAGCCAAAAAAGTCGCCCTGAGAATAAATACCAGTAATTAATTCCTTCCCATCTTCATTCACTATAAATTCTTTTACTTTTCCGGATTTAATATAGTAAACACATGAAGGGCGCTGCCCTGGCATATATAATACATGCTTCTTTTTGAAATTTTGTACTTCATGTTTATCGGAAATTAGGCTGCTTATTTTACCGTTATTATTCGGACTAAAGCTTAAATCCTGATTGGTATCACTCGTCAAATGGAATTTATTTTTTAAGCTTTCATTTTTTTCAATTCTTAACCTTATGGTATTTAACAAATCATTACTGTCGAAAGGTTTAACTAAGTAATCGTCGGCACCTAAACTCATTCCCTTACGCTGATTTACATAATCGGCATTGCCAGAAAGAAAAATAAATGGTGTGCCAGAAGTCTTGGGGTGATTGCTTAAAATGTGAATTACCCCATAGCCATCTATGTCAGGCATTTTAACATCGCAAATTATAAACTGTGGACTTTCCTTTAATGCGGTTTCAATTCCACTTTTACCATTATCGCAGCTCAAAACTTCATAGCCAGATAGGCTTAATAATTGATCCAATTTGTCTCTAAAGGATTTATCATCTTCAATCAATAAGATTTTTTTCATTTTAAATTCTTTAATAGGCTTTAATTTTTTTATTATTTTGTAATAATTTTTAATTAATTATTTCAAGAACAGCATCAATCAAATTGAATAATATTTAATAGCTTTTAGCCATTTATTTTATTTTTTAACTTATAATAGTTAAATGATTTTGGAGTCATTTTTTTATTCCAATAATGAATGATTCTATTTCAATCTTTTCTGTTTAGAATGAAATAATAATTGTAAGTATTAATACTTAAATGTACCCTTTATTGATGAACTCTTTTAATGATCCTAATCAGTTTTTACTATGATTTAAATCAGTATAATTTTCGTGAAGTAATGGTATATTTTAAATGATAATTCTTGGATTTTCATAGATATTGGTTTAATTCAAACAATTTTATAAACCTTTTTCTCAATTAGTAAATAATTTCGTGTGATTTGCGTTATATACCACATTGTAACATATTCCAATCATTTACATATAAGAATATGTATATCTATAAATTTATTTTTTTTGTGGAATAAAAACTTACGGGAAACCGTAAGCATTATTATAATTATAAAATTTGAACGTAATTTAAGTGAAATTACTTAGGATGTTATAAATTTAACTAGGTCGTTAAATGACAAAAGCCGATCCTAAAATCAGCTTTTGTACTCGGAGCGGGAATCGAACCCGCACGACCTTTAAGGGTCACAGGATTTTAAGTCCTGCGTGTCTACCAGTTCCACCATCCGAGCGTGGATTGTTATATTTCAAACAAAAATTCCCTCTGGAAGAGGGATTTTTTATTGGAGCGAAAGACGAGATTCGAACTCGCGACCCCGACCTTGGCAAGGTCGTGCTCTACCAACTGAGCTACTTTCGCGTTTTGGTGAGTGCAAATATATGCAGAAAAGCTATTCTAACAAGTTTTTTTTATTTTTTTTATTTATTATTCTATAACTTATTGCTAATCAGTAAGTCAGAGATCAAGTCGAGCTCAAATCCTTTACCAGAACCATAGCGAGTTAATAGATATCGACGCTTAAATGAATCTGTTTCTCTGAGGTTTTCTGCTTTTTTTTCTAAAATTCGTTTTAACATTGTTAAATAATCATCATCATCAATCGATTGAAGTGATTTCTTAATCAATTTATCAGGAACTCGCTTTAATTTTAATGCTTGCTTGATTTTTATTTTTCCCCAAGACTTTATTCTGAACTTTCCTAAAGTATAAGCTAGTGCAAAGCGTTCTTCATTTAAAAAATTAGATTCAATTAATTCGGATATGATCTCTTCAACATCATTTTGAAATAATCCCCATTCATACAGCTTATTACGTATTTCAAATTGCGATCTCTCCTGATAGGCACAATAACTTTCTGCCTTTACTTTAGCTTGTTGCCTGCTAAATATTTTCGGTTTTACTTGTTCATTTTCCAAAGTATTGAAATATCGTAAATTTTTGATAGTATTCCTTAAAATTTATTGAAATTTACATCATGAATCATTTGCCTTATAAGCCAAAGGAAATAAGCTTGATTTTGAATGCCCAAGCCTTCATAAAGGATGAATATTCAACTATCAGAACACTGCTGACGGATAGTCGTAAATTGAACGACCCATTAAATGCTTTGTTTTTCGCTCTTAAAGGGCGCCGTAATGCTCATGATTTTATTCCCGATGTTTACAAAAAAGGTGTTCGTAATTTTGTTATTTCGGATTCTGATTTTCCTATAGATAATTTTCCAGATGCTAATTTTTTTCTGGTTAATGAGTCATTAATAGCTCTTCAGATTTTAGCTAAAACACATCGATTAAATTTTGATTATCCAGTAATTGGAATTACCGGCAGTAATGGCAAAACAATTGTTAAAGAGTGGCTTTACCAAATATTAGCACCTGAAATAAATATAGTTCGTAGTACAAAAAGCTTTAATTCTCAATTAGGGGTTCCAATTTCTGTTTGGGAAATGGGGATTGAAAATGACCTTGCCATTTTTGAAGCAGGAATTTCTAAAGTTGGTGAGATGCACAATCTTGCAGAAATTATTCATCCTACAATTGGAATACTGACTAATATCGGAGAAGCTCATCATTCTGGATTTGAATCTATTGACCAGAAAATCGTTGAAAAATTAAAACTTTTTGACAAAGTAGATCTTTTTATTTACTCCCATAAATACCTTTCAGAATTTAATGGCACCTTGCCAGGAGAAAATAAATTTACATGGAGCTTTAGCGAAAGTGCTGATCTACAAGTTTTTAAAGTTGAATCAATTGAAAATAATTTTAGCCGCTTACATGCAAAATATCTAAATAAGACTTTAGAAATTCATATTCCTTTTAATGACCAAGCATCCATAGAAAACGCCGTAATTTGTTGGGCTACGATGTTAGCTCTTGAATATGATCCTGAAATAATAAGTCAAAGACTTGAAAAATTAAGTCCTGTAGGTATGCGACTTGAGTTAAAAAATGGGATTAATAATTGCTCTATAATTGATGATTCATATAGTCTAGATGTATCTTCACTTGCTATAGCTCTAGATTTTTTAAAGCAGCAAAATCAACATCCTCGTAGAACCTTAATCCTTTCGGATATTCCCGGCGATGATTCTAAGTTAATGTATGATAAAATAAGTAATTTAATTATCGATAAATCTGTCGATAGGCTAATTACAGTAGGCGAAAAAATTGGTAAATATGCACTTCTCTTTCCTTGTGAGGTTCAATTGTTTAAAAATACAGCTGAATTGATTGAAAATCTACCTTTTATTAAATTTCAAAATGAAACCATTCTTTTAAAAGGAGCAAGAGCATTTGGATTTGAAAATATTAGCCGATTACTAACTCAAAAAGTCCATGAAACTGTTCTTGAAATTAATTTAAATGCTTTAGAACATAATCTTAATTATTATAAGTCTAAAATTGGCTCTGGGACTAAATTAATGGCCATGGTTAAGGCTTTTTCTTATGGTAGTGGAAGTTTCGAAATCGCCAATTTATTGGAATTTAATCAAGTTGATTATTTAGCAGTTGCCTATGCCGATGAAGGTGTAGCACTAAGGAAGGCAGGTACAACTCTTCCAATCATGGTTATGAGTCCTGATTCAATGGCCTTTGATACCATAATTGAACATGAATTAGAGCCCGAAATCTATTCTATGCGTGTTTTGAATGATTTTATTGATGTTTTGAAAATTAAAGGTTTATCTTCTTATCCCGTTCATATTAAACTTGATACAGGAATGCATCGTTTAGGATTTATGGAAAATGAGCTTGATAAATTGCTTTTATTTTTAAATGATTCTAAACATATTCATGTAAACAGTGTTTTTTCGCATCTGGTAGCTAGCGATAATCCTGAACATGATCTGTTTACAAGAAGTCAAATTAGCTTATTCACTAATTTGTCAAATCAAATTAGTAAAGTACTTAAATATCCATTTCTACGCCACTTAGCCAATTCATCAGGTATTAGTCGTTGGCCTGATGCACAATTTGAGATGGTGCGACTCGGAATAGGTTTATATGGGATAGATTCAGCATTGACTAAGAATTCTCCACTACAAACCGTAACTTCGCTGAAAACTAGTATTTCTCAAATTAAGCATATTCCTGCCGGAGATACAATAGGCTATTCAAGGGAAGGGAAAATGCCAAATGGTGGAACAATTGCTACAGTTAAAATTGGTTACGCCGATGGCTATAATCGAAAAATGGGCAATGGCAAGGGTAAAATGATTGTTAAAGGGCAAATTGTTCCAACAATTGGAAAAATTTGCATGGATATGTGCATGATTGATATTACTGGTGTACCCGCTGAAGAAGGGGATGAGGTAATTGTATTTAATGACATTGTTCGTATTGAACAGATTGCTAATCAACTAGATACGGTTCCGTATGAGGTGCTCACAAGTATTTCTCAGCGAGTAAAACGAATTTACTATTATGAATAAAATAATAAAATCTTTATTTAATTACCTGGTTAGAGGTGCATTGGTTATTCTGCCTATAGCTGCAGCTTTGTTTTTTATTTATTGGGCCGTTTCTAAAGTTGATTCTGCACTAAATTTAAGTAATGTTATCTGGGTGGATCAAACTGGAAAGCCTGTTTATATTCCAGGACTTGGAATTCTATCCGTAATTGTAATCTTGATTGTGGTGGGAATTATTGTAACTAATTTTGTTACAGATTCAATAAAAAAATGGTTCGGTCGCTGGTTTAAAAGGTTACCTGTATTCAATGTAATTTATACCTCATTTAAAGATCTAACTGAAGCTTTTGTTGGAGATGATAAGAAGTTTAGTGAGCCAGTTGTGGTTGAAGTTAATGAGACTGGTCTGAAAAAAATAGGCTTTTTAACTCAAAAAGATCTTTCTAAAATAGGTTACCCTGGTGATGTAGCGGTATATTTTCCTTTATCTTATTCATTTGCAGGGCAGTTATGTCTTGTTGATTCGAAGAAAGTCAAGCCTTTAAACATGAGTGCAAGTGATGCCATGAAATTTATTGTTTCAGGCGGTGTTAGTCACTTGTAAGCCTTTCTCTTTGCACTTATAAATAGAAAAATGCAG
>NZ_JBIIPN010000149.1:0-5911 GCF_044342615.1 Daejeonella sp.
TTTTGTAAAATATGAGCTTAAAAATTTAGAATAAATTAAATCAAACAAAATAAAAGAAGAATCCATCAATCAATATTTATCAGAATGTACATTCCAAAAAAATATTTTTTATGTTTGGTTCTTTAAACAAACAATTTCAATAAATTATGGCATTAAACCTGTTTCGCAAAAAATCTATTGAGCTAATCATGAGAGACCGAAAAGCCGGTTTTTCGGATGCAGAAACTGAAGCAGATGGATTAAAACGGGTTCTTAACGTAAAGGATCTTACATTAATGGGAATTGCCGCTGTTATTGGAGCGGGAATTTTCTCTACAATTGGGAATGCGGCATTTCAGGGCGGACCAGGAGTAAGTATTTTATTTGTTATTACTGCCATTACATGTGGATTTTCAGCATTATGTTACGCAGAGTTTGCTTCTAGGATTCCTGTGGCTGGTAGTGCCTATACCTATGCTTATGCCTCATTTGGAGAACTTATTGCTTGGATAATTGGATGGGATCTTTTAATGGAATATGCTATTGGAAATATCGCCGTTGCAATTTCTTGGAGCGAATATTTTACAAATTTACTAAAAGGATTTAATATTCATGTTCCAGCCTACTTAACCATGGATTATTTGTCGGCTTCCAAAGCACATGCAGAATTTGTGGCAGCGGGATCAAACCTTAGCGGAATGAGCGAAAAAGCAAGATTTGCAGTTCAAGCTTGGGTAGATGCTCCTGGTAGTGGTAGTTTTAAGTTCATCGCTGATATTCCGGCACTTGCTATCGTATTTTTCATAACTTACCTAGTTTATATAGGAATTAAAGAAACTAAAAAGGCAACCAATGCCATGGTAATTCTTAAAGTAGGAGTTGTTATTGCGGTCATCATTTTAGGATTTTTCTATGTTAAACCCGCTAATTGGGATCCTTTTATGCCAAATGGATTTGCAGGCATGATGAAAGGTGTTTCTGGAGTATTTTTTGCCTATATCGGTTTCGATGCCATTTCAACTACCGCCGAAGAATGTAAAAACCCACAACGCGATCTTCCTAAAGGGATGATTTACTCCCTTATTATTTGTACAGTACTTTATATTTTAGTGGCATTAGTCCTAACAGGGATGGTAAGTTATAAAGAACTGCAAGTGGAAGATCCATTAGCTTTTGTATTCCAAAATGTGGGACTAGAAAATATAAGTTATATCATCTCCATTAGTGCTGTTATCGCTACAGCAAGTGTATTGTTAATTTTCCAAATGGGACAACCACGCATCTGGATGGCGATGAGTCGCGATGGTTTACTGCCTAAAAAATTCTCAAGCATTCACCCAAAATATAAAACACCTTGGTTTGCAACCCTTGTAACCGGTGCCCTTGTAGCTATTCCAGCCTTGTTTATGAATTTAACCGAGGTGACTGATTTAACTAGCATTGGTACCCTATTTGCATTTGTTTTAGTATGCGCAGGGGTACTTTTACTTCCCAAAGAAGATGCCGAAGAATCTAAGCACAAACGTTTCAGAATACCTTATATTAATTCAAAATTTATTGTGCCAATATTGTTCATCGGACTCTTCATTGCGTTTAAAGATCAAATTTTTGCATTATTTGAGTATAATGGTGATTGGCATGTTTATAGAGATAAACTCCCCTATTTCTTATTTATTCTGTTAGCAATAATCATGTCTGTGCTATCATTCACTAAAAACTTATCTCTAATTCCAGTTTTAGGAATGCTTAGTTGTTTATACCTGATGACCGAATTGGGCTATACCAATTGGCTGAGATTTTTACTTTGGCTAGGTTTAGGACTAGTTATTTATTTCTCCTATTCATATCATAAAAGCAATTTGAATAAAAAAGAGGTTTAATTATTGATAATTTACCAAAGCAAAAAAGACGATTCCGGCGCGGAGATCGTCTTTTTTGTTTGAAACCAATAATTTTAACTCAATCGAGTTAACTCACTCGTATCTTGACTAGAAATCATTAAAGGCACTCTTTCAACAGTCACGAAGCTGATATCAAGTCCAAAACTACGTTCTTCAGACAGCGAAAACTTCTTTAAAATGAAGTAGTAATCCATAATAAACTTATCCCAAAAGCTCAACACATTTGATTTGGATAAGACTTTCTCTAGCACAACGAACCTAAAATCACCAATAATTTTGTATTTATTTAGAGATGTATATTTACTTGTGATATCCACCTCGCCATTTTTAACGAGATTTTCCACTACTTTTCTGAACAATACATTTATTTGTTGTTCAACGCGGAAACCTAGCTTAAAATCGATTCTAATAAGCTTATTTGGAATCAATGCCTCCACTTTATAATCTCTTGTAAATGGCTCATCGGTAACATCAACGTGTACTATCCAATAAACATCCGCTCTTTTGGGTTGTTTCTGAAGAATAGAATACATTATTTTCGATTCTATTTCGGAATTAAAGTTTGAACTAGTAAGGTAAACTAGTTGAGAAGCATATTTAGGTACTGTTTCATCCTCACTCAATTCGGTAAGAATTGGATAGTAGGAGTCAATCTCGACAAATTTCACGAAACGATTTTTAATTTTTCGTGCAGAATACCAAGCCCACATAACAGAAAGCAATAATGAAGCTAACAGAAGAGTAAACCATCCACCATGAAGGAATTTAGCCATATTGGCCACTAAAAATGCTAATTCAATTATTCCATAAATGGAAACAAAAATTACAATAAGGTAATTTGGAAATTTCTTACGATGGAGAAATGTTGCAACAAGTATAGTGGTCATTAAAAAGGTAAGATTTATGGCTAAACCATAAGCTCCTTCCATATTTTGAGATTCGCGGAAGACTAAAACAACAATGATACATCCTATCCATAGCAAAATATTAATGGAAGGAACATATAATTGACCTTTTTGATTACTAGGATAATTAATTTTGACCTTAGGCCACAAATTAAGTCGTACAGCCTCAGAAATAAGGGTAAATGAACCTGAAATCATAGCCTGACTAGCAATAATCGCTGCAGCGGTAGCAATACTAATTCCGGCGATAAGGAACCATTCTGGCATAATACTGAAAAATGGATTATCTCCTGGAGTAAGCGTACTTCCTTGATGTTGCCAAAGCCATACACCTTGACCAAAATAGTTTAGAAGTAGACATAACTTTACGTAAATCCAACTAATTCGAATATTGGGGCGGCCACAATGTCCTAAATCAGAATATAAAGCCTCTGCTCCTGTTGTACAAAGAAATACCGCACCGAGTATAAATAAAGCACTTGGATTGGTCGATAATAAGGCGTAAGCATAATAGGGACTTACCGCTTTCAAAATTTCTGGAAACTGTACAAGGTAAAAACTCCCTAAAACAGCCATCATTGTAAACCATACAAACATAATGGGTCCGAATGCTTTTCCAACTATAAAAGTTCCAAACTGCTGTATTAAAAACAACAAAGAAATAATAGCGATAACTATGGGAACGGTTGGGATGTCTTTATAAAAGATCCTCAAACCCTCAATGGCAGCAGAAACAGTAATCGGTGGGGTAATCATACCATCTGCAAGCAAAGCGGAACCTCCAATCATGGCTGGAATAACGAGCCATTTACCCTTTTTCTTAACCAAAGAATAAAGAGATAGAATACCACCCTCACCCTTATTATCGGCACGTAATGTTATAATTACGTATTTTATTGTGGTTTGCAGCGTTAATGTCCAAAATATACAAGACAAACCACCTAAAATTAGGTCTGTTGTAATGATTCGATCAGAAATAATTGCTTTAAATACATATAATGGCGACGTTCCAATATCACCATAAATAATACCTAAACTAATTAATAAACCTGCTGCAGATAGCTTGTGGAGATTTTTAGTATTCGACACTACATTTCAATTTTGAGTACAAAAGTAATTTTTTTAAATAATTTTACAACTGTATGAATAATACATTGATTTTCAATCTTTTTTTTTATAATTTTAAAAGAATGTTAATTCTTTAAAAGAAACAGAATTATTACGTTAAAAATTGTTAAAAAAGGGCTAATTACTCGCACAAAAGCTAAAAATGGATTATCTTTACACTTTCGAATATATCTGCGTATGATGAACGTCTACTTGCGATCTTTTGTTGCATCAATTGTACTAAGCCTTATGCTTGGTGCAAGTAGCTATGCTAACAACTTTTCACAAGTTCCCAGACCGGATTCTACAAAATCTAAGCAAAAGGTTTCCACAAAAATTACAGATACCCGACTTAACAAACCTGCTTACTTAAAAAATGGCGTTAAAGTTAGTTTTATTCCATTTAAACCAGCAAAAGACAATTTCTTTATGAACAGTAAGTTCATGAGCACATCAAAAGCTGGTCTGAATGATAAGGTTTTAAATAATGTTAAAGTCTACCCTAACCCAATTTCTGATCAATTAAATTTAAGCTTTAATGTCAGCAAAGAGGCAACAGTTACCGTAAAAATTATGGATGTACTTGGAAATGAAATTACTACCCTCCTTTCCGAACGCATTGCAGCCGGCGATCAAAATAAACCATTTCAAATTGCTTCGCGAATAACAAGTGGATTCTATTTTATCCGCGTAAGTGTGGGCTCCGAAGTAATTACGAAAAGAATCTCTGTACTTTAATAATTTTTTACCTTCTTTTTGCTCCGTATTTATATATTCGCCGTATGAAAATAATTGCTATTGGTCGTAATTACGCCGAACATGCCAAAGAATTAAATAATCCTATTCCAAAAGTGCCGGTAATTTTCATGAAACCCGACACAGCAATTTTAAAGGATAATAAACCATTTTACCATCCTGAATTTTCAAGCGATATTCATCATGAAATTGAGCTTGTTCTAAAAATATCAAAAGAAGGTAAACACATTGCCGAAAGATTTGCAGGAAATTATTTCGAGGAAATTGGGCTAGGTATCGATTTTACCGCTCGAGATATTCAACAAAAGCATAAAGAAAAAGGCCTACCTTGGGAACTTGCTAAAGCATTTGATCATTCTGCGCCAATTAGCAAATTTATTCCGAAATCAAATTTCAAGGATCTAAATCAATTAAATATCAGGCTTGACCTAAATGGCAAGACGGTCCAAAATGGGAATACTAGAGATTTACTTTTTTCTTATGAATATATCATTTCCTTTGTTTCTAAATATTTCACATTGAAAAAAGGCGACCTCATATTTACAGGTACTCCGCAAGGTGTTGGAAAAGTTAATATCGGTGATCATTTGGCTGGATATTTGGAAGATGAAAAATTATTGGATTTTGATATCCGATAAGATTAAATGATGATAAGACGGTCCCTAAGTATTTTATTTTTACTCATAACCAATCTCGCATTTAGTCAGGTTGAGCAAAATAAATACCCTTTAAACTATTTTAGAGCGCCTCTTGATCTTATTCCTATAATTTCTGGGAACTTTGGTGAGATACGGTCAAATCATTTTCACTCAGGATTAGATTTCAAAACAAATCAGCGAGAAGGTTATCCAGTTTACGCAGTTTCGGATGGATTTATCTCTAGAATTAGAGTGCAGATTGGTGGCGGAGGGAATGCTATTTATATCAATCACCCAAATGGTTTTACGTCCGTTTATATGCATTTACGCAATTATAATGAACGAATAAGCCAAGTTCTAAAATCCTATCAATATAAAGTTGAAAAATTTGATATTGATTTTCCACTAACACCGTTAGAAATTCCAGTTAAAAAGGGTGAAATAATTGCCTATTCGGGCAATACAGGTGGATCTAGCGGACCTCACCTTCATTTTGAACTTCGCGATACCAAAACCGAGGAAACAATAAATCCTCAGTTGTTTGGAATGCGAATACCTGATAAAATAAAACCTATCATTTTAGGCCTTTACCTTTATCATACCAATGAAAAAGCATTTAGTGAAC